>NZ_JBTRXV010000011.1:0-67296 GCF_054608695.1 Thiomonas sp. | reverse complement strand
CTGCCGCCATGCGCCGCCGGCTTCGATCTGCGTGGGGCCGCAGGCGCTGGGGCAGGCGCGCGCCCAGGGCCGGGCGGTGGCGGTGTGGGTGGCGCGCAGCCGACTCCCCAGCTTCTTGCACACCGGCCTGGCTCAGGGCCTGCTGCGCTTGAACTTCCGCAACAGTGTGGTGTTCTACAGCCAGGGGGCGGGCCAGAAGATGCCGCATGCCGGCCCCACCAAGAATTTTCACGCCAGCTGATGCCACCATCAACCGGCACCATCAACCGCCTCCAATCTTTGCAGGATTTTGAAACCCATGAAGACCCTCATGCGCAACATTGCAGAAACATTCAATGTCTATGGTGCCCCGATGCGCCAAGTCTTCCTCGCCTCTCTGCTCGGTATCCTGATTCTGCTGCCACCCACAAGCCAGGCGGGTGTGATGCGTTGGGCCGATCGTGCCACGCAAAACCTCACCAACATCTACGACAACGGCACGCCCGATCTGTTCGTCACCGGCTACACCTGGCACGACCCGGCCACCTACACCGCAGCCAAGCGCGCTCAGCTCAACAGCCACGCCTGGGGCCTGGGTTGGGGCAAGCACATCATCGATGCGAACGGCAATGACGAGATGGTTTACGCCATGATGTTCTCCGACTCGCACCGCAACGCAGAACCCGTGGTCGGTTACGCGAAGCAGTGGTTGTGGGACCCCGTCGGCGCCTTGCATTTCGGGGCCGGCTACACCGCAGGCATCACCTCGCGTGCCGATATTTTCAAGAACATTCCTTTCCCCATCGCCTTGCCGCTGGTCTCGGTGGGTTACGGCCGCTTTACCCTCTATGGGACTTTCCTGCCGAAGGTGACCAGCACCTTGAACAACGGCAATGTGGCGTTCTTTTTCGCGCGCTACGCCTTTCGTTGAGGCCTCATGCAGCCAGCGCGACTGTGGCCGCGCCTTGGTCCCGAGGCGCTTGAAACTTTTTTTTTGCAGCCCTTGTGAAACCATCAACCGTCCCGCGCGTCGCCGGGCTGATCATGATGGTGCTGGCGAGCCGCGATCCGGTACTTAGGGCCTCGGTTTTTTGAGTGTTCCAGAATCGATCCCAGCCTCCAAGCAGCGCACAAAACTACCCCTCCCAGCCTCCCCCACATCGTGGAGGAGGAGCCGGCCCCCTGCCTATGCGTGTCGAGTGATGTGAAGATGCTCGGACTGCCGCGTGCATGCCCGGGGATGAAGACGCCGCGCCGATGTGGCGCGGCAAACCTGCTCAAACTTTGAGTCTGGGCTTATGCGCGCGGCTTGGCGCTGGCATTTGTGGCCCAGGTTTGGGTGTGTCCGTTTGCGGCTGAACGTCGATCACGGTCACCGGTAGCACCGGAGCCAGATTCCAGAGTGGTTGGGGCAGCAACACCGGCAGGTTGGGGGGCGTCACGAACAACGGTGCGCTCCATTGGGCCACGGTATTCTGCAAACTGGCCATTTGCGATTGCATGGCCTGCATTTGCTGCATGGCCCAGGCTGGCATGGCGCCCCCGTCGCTGCGTTGGATCACGATGCGGGCGTTGCCCTGAGGGCTTTGCCAGGTCCAGGTCTTGACTTGCACGGGGCCTGCTTGGGTGTGCTCGACCTGCACGGTTTCATGCATAGGAATGGGCTGGCCATCGAAATGCACGACGAGCGGTTGTGCGGCCAATGCCACGGCGGGTATGAACGCGGCGGCGGCCAGGAGTAAACGACGTTTACACATGGGAAACCTCCTTGGTCAGTTTTGGACATCATGGCCTGACCCAGGCATCGACGGGCCAAGGCCATGTAGTTCGTTCACCAAACCCGGCGCAGGTTCCTGAAGCCAGGCTTAAGCCGAATCGACCAGGAGACGACGCCGGCAACAAAGTGCCTGTCGGGACTCAACACTCGATGATGTTCACCGCCAGCCCGCCGCGGGCGGTTTCCTTGTACTTGGTCTGCATGTCGGCGCCGGTCTCGCGCATGGTCTTGATGACTTTGTCGAGCGAGACATGATGCTGGCCGTTGCCGCGCAAGGCCATGCGGGCGGCGTTGATGGCCTGCACCGCGCCCATGGCGTTGCGCTCGATGCAGGGAATCTGCACCAGGCCGCCAACCGGGTCGCAGGTCAGCCCCAGATGATGTTCCATGCCCACCTCGGCGGCGTTTTCCACCTGCTTCACGCTACCGCCGAGCACCGCGCACAAGGCCCCGGCGGCCATGCTGCAAGCCACGCCGACCTCCCCCTGACAACCCACTTCGGCACCAGAGATGGAGGCGTTCTCCTTGTACAGCAGGCCGATGGCGCCGGCCGTGAGCAGGAAGTCCACCACGCCTTGCGCGTCGGCCTCGGGGGTGAGGCGCATGTAGTAATGCAGCACCGCGGGCACGATGCCGGCAGCGCCGTTGGTGGGGGCGGTGACGACGCGGCCGCCTGCGGCGTTCTCCTCGTTCACCGCCAGCGCCCACAGGTTCACCCAGTCGAGTGCGCGCAGCGGGTCGATCGGGCTCGAGGCCGCCTTGCCATGCAAGGCGGCGTACAGCGCCGGGGCGCGACGCTCGACCTTGAAGCCGCCGGGCAGCACGCCTTCGGTGTGGCAGCCGCGCGCGACGCAGTCCTGCATCACGCGCCAGATGCGCAACAGGCCGGCGTCGATGCCGCTGTCGTGGCGCCAGTGGCGCTCGTTGATGCGCATGATGTCGGCGATGCTGCAGCGATGCTGCGCCGCCAGCGCGAGCAGCTCGGCACCGCTGTGAAAGGGCAGGGCGAGGATGGTGGTGTCGGGGGCGATGGCGGCGTGGCGGGAGCCGTCGGCGGCGAGTTCGTCGCTCAGCACGAAGCCACCACCGACCGAGTAATACGTGCGTTCGGCCAGCAGCGCACCGGCCGCATCGAAAGCCGCAAAGCGCATGCCGTTGGGGTGCAGCGGCAGGGGCTTGCCGCGCTGGAACAGCAAGTCGGTCTGCGGGTCGAAGGCCAGGCCGTGCACCCCCAGCAGCGTGAGGCGCTTGGCTTTGCGCACGGTGTCGATCCGTGCAGGAACTGCATCGACATCCACCTGGTCGGGCTCCTCGCCCATCAGTCCGAGCATCACGGCCTTGTCACTGCCATGGCCTTTTCCCGTGGCCGCCAGCGAGCCGTACAAGCGGCATTCCACGCGGGTGGTGGCCGCGAGCAGGCCCTGTTGCTGCAAGCCGGTGGCGAACAGGCGCGCGGCGCGCATCGGCCCGACGGTATGGGAACTCGACGGACCGATGCCGATCTTGAACAGGTCGAACACCGAAACGGCCATGGTCATTCCTTGGTGAGGTGTGCAGGCACCTGGCGCAATGCGTGCCGGCTCAGCGGTTCATGCCGCCTGGGCGCAGGCGGCGGCCAGGTCGGCGGCAAAGGCGTCCACGGTTTCGGGCTGCGTGTCCCAGGCGCACATCAAGCGGCAGCCGCCGCCGGCGATGAATTCATAGAACTTCCAGCCGGCCGCATGCAAGCGCGCGATGCTGGCCGCGGGCAGCTGCGCAAACACCGCATTGGCTTGCGGCGGATGCAGCACGCGCACTCCCGGCAAGCCGTGGATGGCCTGGTACAGGCGCTGCGCCATGGCGTTGGCGTGACGCGCGTTGCGCAGCCAGGTGTCGTGCTCCAGCATGCCCACCCAGGGCGCGGAGATGAAGCGCATTTTCGAGGCGAGCTGCCCGGCCTGCTTCACGCGCCAGGCGAAATCGGCGGAGAGTTCGCGGTCGAAAAACACCACCGCTTCGCCCACCGGCAAGCCGTTCTTGGTGCCGCCGAAGCACAGCACGTCAACCCCGGCGCGCCAGGTGATTTCGGACGGATGCACGTCGAGCGCGGCCACCGCGTTGGCGAAGCGGGCGCCGTCCATATGCAGCTTCAAGTGCCGGCGCTTGGCGATGGCGGCAATCGCCCGCACCTCCGCCACCGAGTACACCGTGCCGAGTTCGGTGGCCTGGGTGAGGGAGACGACCTTGGGCTTGGGGTAGTGGATGTCGTGGCGCTTGGTCACCAGATCTTCCACCGCATCCGGTGTGAGCTTGCCCAGGAGCGCGGCGGCGCTGTCGCTTTCGCCAACCAGCAATTTGGAGCCGTTGGAGAAAAACTCCGGGCCGCCGCATTCGTCGGTTTCGATATGCGCCACCGGCGAGCAGATGACGCTGTGATAGCTCTGGCACATCGACGCCAGCGCCAGCGAATTGGCCGCGGTGCCGTTGAACACGTAGTACACGTCGCAATCGGTCTGGAACAACTCGCGCAGCATGTCGGTGGACTTTTGCGTCCAGATGTCGTCGCCATAGGCCGGCTGGTGGCCGCTGGCGTTGGCGTCGAGCAGGGATTGCAGGGCTTCGGGACAGATGCCGGCGAGGTTGTCGCTGGCGAATTGCTGGCGGGGGGTAGTGGAGGTGGTCATGGGCGATGGGAACGGGTGTGGAGCCTGGGCGCGGCGTTGTGCGCCGCCTGCTCTTCGATGGACAATCCTGTATTCGACGCTCTTTCCGCTCCGCCTTCAAGCCACACATGCGCCTGACCCAGTTTTCCGACTACGCCTTGCGTGTGCTGATGTACGCGGCCGAGCATCCCGAGCGCCTCGTCACCATCACCGAACTGGCCGACTTCCACCGCATTTCGCGCAGCCATCTCACCAAGGTGGTGGTGCATCTGGCGGGGAGCGGCTATTTGCAATCCGTGCGCGGCCGCGGCGGCGGTTTGCGCCTGGCGCGCGAGGCGGCGTCCATCCGCATCGGCGAGGTGCTGCGCGGCACCGAGGAAGACTTCCGTCTGGTGGAGTGCTTCGACCGCCGCACCGACGCCTGCGTGCTCACGCCGCATTGCCGGCTTGCCTGCGGCCTGCATGCGGCGCTCGATGCCTTTTTTCAGTCGCTCGATGGCCTGACCCTCGCCGATCTGACAGCAGGGGGCGGTGCGCGAATCGACACGCAGACGGTCGCGCTTCCAACGCCGACAGGCAGGGCGCGGCGCACGGTGCCGGCCGCATAGGTCCGATCCCGTGGCGGCATGAAGGGTTTGCCGAAGCGCATCGCGGGTTATATGATTCATACAAGATGAATCAATACATCCGTCCCGACACGGTGGCCCCAGGACACAAGCCATGAGACTCGACCCCGCACTGTGCAGCGAAGACGCCATCGCCCGCATGGTGCATGCTTTCCATGCCAGCGTGCGGCAGGACGATCGGCTCGCCCCCGTCTTCGACGCGCACATCGCCGACTGGCCCACCCATTTGGCGAGGATGGTGGACTTCTGGACTTCCGTCCTTCTCGGCTGCGGACGCTACAGCGGCACGCCGATGCCGGCCCACCAGGCCTTGCCGCAACTCGATCCCGCATTGTTCGCGCGTTGGCTGCAGTTGTTCGAGGCCACCACCCAGGCGGTGTGCGAACCCGCGATGAAGGCCAGGGCCGACGAGCTGGCGCGGCGCATCGCGCAGAGCCTGTGGCTGGGCTGGCAGATGGCCAACCGGCCGCGCGCGGCGGCCCGCGGCCTGGGGGATGCGCGGCATGTCTGTTGATCTCCTGCGCGTTCAAGAGCCGGACCCGCCCTCGTTCGCCGCCAGCTTCGAGTTGGGTTTTCGCCCGCTGTACGCCCTGGGCATGGCCTGGGCCGGCGTGGTCGTCATGGTCTGGGTATTCGCGCCTGGCGTGGCTCAAGCGCCGCTTGCCGGCGTGCTCTGGCACGCGCACGAGATGCTGTGGGGCTTCGTGGCGACCATCGCGGTCGGCTTCCTGCTCACCGCCGTGCCCAACTGGACGGGCCGGCCGACGCTGCGCGGCTGGCCGCTCGCCGCCTTGTGCCTGGCCTGGCTGCTGGCGCGCGCCGGCCTGCTTGCGGGCGGCGCGTGGTTCAAGCCCGCGGCCGTGCTCGACGTGGTGTTTTTCGCCGCCGCCGCCATGGCCTGCGCCCTGCCCATCCTGAAGACACGCAACCGGCGCAACCTCGGCGTGCCCTTGCTGCTGCTGGGCCTGGGGGCGACCGACGCGGCCTTCCTGTGGGCCGCGCAGGGCGCGGCGTTCCCCGAACTCTGGCGGGCCATGCATGCCGGTCTGCTGCTGATGGCCGTGGTCGCCGCGCTGATCGGCCGCCGCGTGATCCCGTTCTTCGCCACGCGCGCCGTGCCGGGCCTGCAACTGAACGCGGCCGCAGGCAGCGGTGTGGTCAACCTTGCGCTGCTGGCGCTGGCCGTGGGCCTGCAGATGCTGGGCCGCTGGCCCGTGGCCGAGGGTCTGGCGCTGCTCGGCTCGGCGGGCATCATGCTGAGCCATCTGTTGCGCTGGAAGCCCAGGCGCGTGCTGCACCAGCCGCTGCTGTGGATTCTGTATCTCGGCTATGCGGGCCTGGCCAGCGGCCTGGCGGCGCGCGGGGCGCAGGCGCTCGGCGCGTCCGTTCCCGACTCGCTCTGGGTTCACCTCCTCGCCGTATGCGGCTTCGCGGTGCTGATCATCGGCATGGTCACCCGCACGTCCCTGGGCCACCTGGGGAGGGCATTGCGCCTGGACCGCTGGTCCCTGCTGAGCTATGGGCTGCTGCTGGCCGCCGCAGTGCTTCGACTCTTGGCTTTCGTGCCATGGCCGGCGCAGGTCGCGGCATTGCAGGCGTCCGCCGTGCTGTGGGCGCTGGCTTGCTGGGTGTTCGTGCTGCGCTATCTGCCCTGGCTGGTGCGGCCCCGCGCCGACCGCCCGCTTGCGGGCGGCATCAGGCACAAACCGGGTCCTGCGCGAGGTTGACATGACATTCGTGGTCACCGAAGCCTGCATCAAGTGCAAGTACACCGACTGCGTGGCGGTTTGTCCCGTGGACGCGTTCCGCGAGGGCGTGAACATGCTGGTGATCGACCCGCGCGACTGCATCGACTGTAATCTGTGCGTACCGGAGTGTCCCGTGGCCGCCATCTATCCCGAGCACGAGGTTCCGGCGGAGCAGCAGGAGTTCACCGCGCTCAATGCCGACCTGGCGCGCAGTTGGCCGGTGATCACGCGGGTCAAGGCCGCGCCGACGGATGCCGATGCATGGGCCGAGGTGCGGTACAAGCGGCATCTGCTGGACCGCGCCCCGCCGCGCTGATCGCGCATGCCTTTGCACGGCCCCGTCCTCACCGTCGAGGCCTGTGCAGATGCCGGTTTTCATCCTGATCCGGAGCCCCCATGCTGCTTGAATCCCTGCTCGCCTACGCCCATATCTCCGCCATCCTGCTGCTGGCGGTATTTCTCACCGCCAAGACCGCGCTGATGCGCGCCGACGTGATCGTCGGGCGCAAGAGCGTGCTGGACCGCTTGATGGCGCTGGACCTGTGGCTGTGGGGCAGCTTTGCCGCCGTGCTGGCCACGGGAGCCGCGCGCATGGCGTGGGGGGTCAAGGGTTGGGCTTGGTATGCGGGGAACCCCCTGCTTTGGGGCAAGGTTGTGTTGTTCGCCGTGATGGTGGCCATGGCCTTGCCCCAGACCCGGACCTTGCGCCGCTGGAACCTCCGGCAGGCGCAGGACGGTTTTTTCCCCGAAGCCGAGGACATCCGCACCCAGCGCGTGTGGCTGATGTGGCAGGCGCATGTGATGGTGGTCGTGCCGCTGCTCGGCGCGCTGCTGGCTTATGGCTATTGAGGGTCCCCTGCACACTTCCTTGGATGCGCCCGCCGCCAAGGCGGCAAGAAGCATCGGTCGATGCGTACGCCCGAATGACGTAATAAGTTACATCGTTCACATACGGAAACATTAGCATATGACTTTGCGCAAGGCTTTGTATCCATGGCTACTTATATTCCTGGAATGCGCTTGACGCTGCAAAGCGTAGGTGCGGACCCGACACACCCCAAGGAGAAAACCCATGCAAGAAGAAGTTCCCTATGTGCCCTTACCCATGATCGGTGCGGATGGGCGGCCGGTCGCGCAAGTTGATTTGCCGATACCCGACTTGCAGTTCGCACGCCCCCGTGGCACCTGGGTCATCGTCGGGGCCTTGTTCATCGTCGTCATCGGCCTTTGGGCGATGGTGGCATCGTATTTTTCTCTACGAGCTTGAGGAGTCGATATGGCAACGACGACACATGACGCATTCGAGGACAAGTTTCATCACGTCGCCTTGCGGCACGAGCGCGCCTGGGTGTTCATTTCGGTTGTGATGGTTGCGGTGCTGTTCATCGTCACCGTTTACTTCGTGGTGCACGACTACGGCCTGGTCGCCAAGACGGCCCGGTTCTACAGCAACCCCGACACTCCGGCGACCCTGGCGGATTTCCAGGGCTCGGGCATCAAGCAGACCGGGCCCAATAGCTACAACGTGTACGAGATGGGCCGCGCCTGGAGCTGGACGCCCGGCACCGCCACGCCCATCACCTTGCCGGCCGGGTCCAAAGTCAAGTTTTACGTGACCAGCGGCGATGTGCTGCACGGCTTCGAGGTGCAGGGAACCAGCATCAACATCACGGCCATCCCCGGTGTGGTCGGGCATGTGACTTACACCTTTGACAAGCCCGGCACCTACTACATCATCTGCAATGAGTATTGCGGCGCCGGCCACCAGGCCATGATCGGCAAAATCGTCATCACCGGAGCGAAACAGTCATGAGCGCAGTCCTGAGCCCTTCTGCCACGCGCAGCCTTGCCGTGCCCACCGCCGGGGACATCGCCAGTGAAAAGAAAATGCTCCTGGCTTTCTGGGTCACGGGCTTCCTGGCGCTGATGGTCGGCATCGCCATCGGCGTGCTGCAAAGCGCGAACTACGCCGGAATCGATCTCTATCCCTATCTGCAACCCTTTCTCAAGTCCTACTACCAGGGACTGACCCTGCATGGCGTGCTCAACGCCTTCGTGTTCACCTTCTTCACCATTTCCGGCTGGCTGATGTATCTACCTGCCCGTGAACTCAAGCTCAAGCCCATGATGGGCCTTGCCTGGCTGACCTACGGGCTGATGCTGCTGGGCACGCTGATGGCCGCCTACGCCATGCTCGACAATTCGTCGAGCGTGCTCTACACGTTTTATCCGCCGCTCGAGGGCAGCCCATGGTTCTACCTCGGCATCACCCTCGTGGTGGTGGCCAGCCTGCTGCCGCTGGCTGTGGTCCTGGAAATGCGCGCCCGCTGGAAAAAGGCCCACCCCGGGGAGGTGACGCCGCTCGTCACCTTCATGAGCGCAACCACCTTGCTCATGTGGCTGCTGGCCGCTCTGGGCGCGGCCATGGAGGCGGTGTTCCTGCTCGATCCCTGGTCGCTGGGGCTGACCCACACCATCGATCCGCTGCTGGCACGCACGTTGTTCTGGTGGACTGGCCACCCCATCGTGTATTACTGGCTGATGCCAGGCTACATCACCATCTACGCCATGCTGCCGCGCCAGGCCGGCGGCAAGCTGGTGTCCGACCCGCTCACACGGCTGGCCTTCCTGCTGCTGCTGGTGTTCTCGGTGCCGGTGGGGACACACCACCAGTACATGGACCCTGGCATTGCGCCGGTCATCAAGGGCGTGGTCACCGCGTTGACTTTGTCGGTCGCCGTTCCCAGCCTGATCACGGCCTTCACCGTGGCCTTGAGCCTCGAGTACGCCGGGCGCCGCCGCGGAGGCAAGGGGCTGATGGGCTGGTGGACGGCACTGCCGTGGAAGGATGCCTCGGTGGCGGCCCAACTGCTGGCGCTGGTTTCTTTCATCTTCGGCGGCGCAGGGGGTATCGTCAACGCCAGCTGGCAGCTCGACAACGTGGTGCACAACACGCTGTGGATTCCCGCGCACTTCCACCTCACGGTGGGCACGATGACCACGCTGGTGTTCATGGGCGTGAGCTTCTGGCTGTTGCCCCACCTCACCGGCCGCAAACTCTACAGTCCGAAGATGGCTCTCGCATCCGTCTGGCTGTGGTTCATCGGCATGATGATCTGGGGGCTGGGCGGCCACTGGGCCGGGATGGACGGTGTGCCACGCCGTTCCTGGGTCTCGGGGCTGCCGCATGACCAGTTCATGCAGTTGTATGGCGCCGTGCAGCCGGCGCTGATCCTGGTGGGGATCGGCGGGGCCATCGCCATGCTCGGCGCCGTGGCGTTCTACATCGTGTTTTTCGGCAGTCTGTTCGGCCGCAAGGACGACCGGGCCATGGTGGCGATCCCATTCGCCGAAGTCATCGCCGGTCCCGAAGGCTCGGCGATGGCGCGCATCGCCGAGCACCTCGGGTTCTGGGCCATTGCCACGCTGGTCATCACCCTGGCCGTCTACATTCCCGTGCTGTGGCCCATGATCACCCATCCCATCCACGCACCCGGCTTCGTCTTGTGGTGAGTGAATGAGGGCTGCAAGCGCAGCGCCGCACGCCCCCGGGCCGCTCAGGCGGCCCGGGGGCCGGAGGGCGTCGGTGCTGCGTGCCGTGCTTGTCTCCGCGGTCCTGATCGCAACGCTTTTCGCATGGTCGCGGCTGCAGCAGCACGCGGTTGCGCTGCATGGCACACCGCTTGCGCCGTCCCCCGCGCCGGCTTTCGCCGGATTCACCGACACGCAGGGCAGGGCGTTTTCCTGGGGCAATGAGCGCGGGCGCGCGGTGCTGGTGTTCTTCGGCTACACCCATTGCCCCGACGTCTGCCCGCTCACCCTCTCGGCGCTGGCGCAAGCGCTGTCCACGCTTGGCCCGCTGCGCCGGCGCGTGCGCGTGGTTTTCGTCAGTCTCGACCCCGCACGGGATACGCCGACCGTGCTGCGCGCCTATCTCGATGCCTTCATCGCCGACGCCATCGGCCTGCGCGGCCCGCTTCCCGCAGTGGCCGCATCGGCCCGGCAATGGGACGTGACCTGGCGGCGCGTGAACGCGGAAGGGGGCGACTACTGGATCGATCACACCGCTGCCGTCACCCTGGTCGGGCCCGATGGCCGGCTGCTGGCGCGCTACGGCTACGGCCAGCTCACCGACCCCGCGTGGCTGGCGGCCGATTTGCGCGCAACGCTGGAGCCCAGGTGACAGCCCCGGGATGGCCGCTCGCCGCATGGAGCGGCTGGTTCGCGCTGGTCGCGGCTGGCGCGGTGCTGTATGCCCTGGCCGCGAGGCGAGGGCGCTGGCCCTGGTGGCGCGCGGCGGTGTTTGCCCTGGGGGGCGCGCTCGCCCTGTTTGCGGCCTGGGGACTGAACAATCCGCTGGCGTCGATGACCGACTACACCGTGGCCCTGATGACGCTGGGTCAGGTGGCGTCGCCCTTTCTGCTGCTGGGTTTCCCACCTGCTGCGCGCTTGCAATGGCGCTCCAGCGGCAACCGCTGGTGGGCGGCGTGGCTGCTCGATCCGTGGGTGGCCGCGGCGGTGTTCGTGCTGCTGACCCTGGGCGTGAA
Organism: Thiomonas sp.; assembly: GCF_054608695.1. Taxonomy (NCBI): domain Bacteria; kingdom Pseudomonadati; phylum Pseudomonadota; class Betaproteobacteria; order Burkholderiales; genus Thiomonas; species Thiomonas sp. The sequence goes on along the minus strand of NZ_JBTRXV010000011.1, from coordinate 55,977 downwards.
TCTGCCCGGCGTGTTCGACACCGCCTTGGCCGATGCGCTGTTTTCGGCGCCCATCGGCATGCTGTTGCTGGTCTCGGGGCTGATGTTCTGGGCGCAGCTGCTGCCCGGCAGCACCGGCATCGGGCAACGCTGGGTGGCCGGCATCTATGCCTGGCTGGCCAGCCTGCCGATGATGATCATCGCCGCCGTTTGGGTGTGGAGCGGGCATGTGCTCTACACGCCGTATCTCGATGTGTTGTGTCTGTGGAACCTGAGCCCGCTGGACGATCAGCATTACGCCGGTCTGGTGATGTTCGCCGCCGGCCTGCCGCTGCAACTGCGCGCTGCATGGCTGCTGATCATGCCGGGTGACGACGAAGACCAGCAGGACAGGATGAAGGGCCGTGATTCAACCACGATGGGCGTCGCGTCTGATCGATGACGTGCGCCTTGGCCATGACTTCCGACTGAAGCCGAACTGAAACGCGCCCACGGCAAGGCCTGCGAGCCTTGAAGATTGGCACATGGCGCATATTCTCATATTCTGTTTGTAGACGTTGTGCAAACCCGTCGAACGGCTTCAAGCGGCTCCAAACGCCAACCACAACACAGGAACCACACCATGGCCACCAACGATGCGCCGCAAGGCCAGGGGAATCCGGCCGGCAAAAAATTGCCCAAGTTCGACCCCAAGACCCGCGTGCACCTGGGCTATTGGCTGATGGCCATGGTCGCCGTGTTCTGGCTGCAAAGCATCTGGTCGACATCCCAGGACGTGCAAACCGTGCCTTACAGCCAATTCCAGACCGAATTGCAGCAAGGCAAATTCAGCAATGTCGTGGTGGGCCAGCAGACCATCACCGGCACCCTCAAATCGCCAGACGCCACCGGCAAGAAAATCATGATTGCCGTGCGGGTCGATCCCCAACTCGCCGGCCAGTTGCAGCGTCAAGGCGTGACCTATTCGCAGGCTTACAGCAACACCTGGCTGAGCAACATTCTCTCATGGGTGCTGCCGGCGCTGGTGTTTTTCGGTGTCTGGTATTTCATGGTGCGCAAGTTCGCCGAGAAGCAGGGCGGTATGGGCATGGGCGGCTTCATGTCCATCGGCAAGAGCCGGGCCAAGGTGTACATGGAAAGCAGCACCGGCGTGAGCTACGATGACGTGGCCGGTGTCGACGAAGCCAAGGCCGAACTCAAGGAGGTGGTCGACTTCCTGAAAAATCCGGTCGACCACAGCCGCCTGGGCGCGCGTGCGCCCAAAGGGGTGCTTCTGGTGGGTCCGCCCGGCACCGGCAAGACCCTGCTGGCGCGGGCCGTGGCCGGGGAGGCCGGCGTGCCGTTCTTCTCCATCAGCGGCTCGGAATTCGTGGAAATGTTCGTCGGCGTCGGCGCCGCGCGGGTACGCGACCTGTTCGAGCAGGCGCGGGACAAGGCCCCGGCCATCATCTTCATCGACGAACTCGACGCCCTCGGCCGCGCGCGCGGCGCCTCGCCCTTCGGCGGCGGCCACGACGAGAAGGAGCAGACCCTCAACCAATTGCTGGTCGAGCTCGACGGCTTCGATTCCGCCTCGGGCCTGGTCATTCTCGCCGCCACCAACCGCCCTGAAATTCTCGACCCCGCCCTGCTGCGCGCCGGCCGCTTCGACCGTCAGGTGCTGGTCGATCGCCCCGACAAGCTCGGCCGGGTGCAGGTGTTGCAAGTGCATGTGCGCAAGATCCATCTCGACCCGACCGTGGACCTGGAGCAGGTGGCAGCGCTCACGCCCGGGTTCTCGGGGGCCGATCTTGCCAACCTGGTGAATGAAGCCGCGCTGATGGCGACGCGCAACAACGCCCAGACCGTCACCACCGAGCATTTCACGCTCGCAGTCGAGCGCATCGTCGCCGGTCTGGAGAAGAAGAACCGCCTGCTCAACCCCAAGGAACGCGAGATCGTCGCGCATCACGAAATGGGCCACGCCATCGTCTCCATGAGCCTGCCTGGAACCGACGTGGTGCACAAGGTGTCCATCATCCCGCGCGGCGTCGGCGCCCTGGGCTACACCATCCAGCGCCCGACCGAGGACCGCTACCTCATGACTCGCGAGGAACTGGAGAACAAGATGGCGGTACTGATGGGTGGGCGTGCCGCCGAGCACATCGTCTATGGCCACTGGTCCACCGGCGCCGCCGACGATCTGGCCAAGGTCACCGACATCGCCCGCAGCATGGTCACGCGCTACGCCATGGTGGACAAGCTGGGATCGATGACCCTGGAAAATGCGCCGCAGACCATGCTGGGCGGGCCCGTCATGCCGCAACAGCGCGAATACAGCGAGCAGACCGCCCGGGAAGTGGACTGCGCCGTGCGCGAACTGGTGAATGCCGCATTCATCCGCGCCGAAGCCATCCTTCAGAGCAAACGCGCCATGCTGGACGAAGGCGCGCGCCAGTTGCTGGACAAAGAAACCCTGAGTGGTGCCGAACTCAAAGCCTTGACGCAGATTGCCGTGCCTGCCGAACCGGCGGCCGCAGAGACGAATGCAGAGATGAAGCCAGCACCCGCCGCCAGCCCGGCATCTGCCTGACTCGGCCGGGCGGCGCCCAAAAAAACGCCGGTCGATCGACCGGCGTTTTCAATACAAGGGATGCGCTGCTTTACTGCGTGACCTTGGCTTGCGCGAGCAATTCCTGCTGGTACTTTTGCACCGCTTCGCGCTGCAGTTCCTGCATGATCTGGGGCTTGAGTTGATCCATGGTCGGCGGCTTGGCCGGGCGGGTCTTGTCCAGCTTGATGATGTGCCAGCCGAACTGGGTCTGCACCGGGATGGTGGTGTACTCGCCCGGCTTGAGCTTGGTCAGCGCGGCGGCGAACGGCTCCACGTAGTTGCCGGGAGTGGACCAGCCCAGATCACCGCCCTTGACGGCCGAGGCTGCATCCTTCGAGTATTTCTTGGCCATCGCGCTGAACTTGGCGCCCTTTTTCAACTGCGCGATGATGTCATCGGCTTCCTTTTCGGTCGGCACCAGGATGTGCTGGGCTTCGTACTCGGTGGTGCCGAAGCTCTTGGCGAACTGGTCATACTTGGCCTTGACCTGCGCGTCGGTGATCGGATGCTTTTTCAGATAGTCCTGGAACAGGGTGCGAATCAGAATGTTCTGGCGGCCGACCTGGATTTCTTCCTGCACGTCCTTCTGGTTCTGCAGGCCTTGTTTTTCGGCTTCCTGCACCACGACTTCACGCAGGATCAGTTCTTTCTTGATCTGGTCCTTGAGTTGCGGGGTCACGGGCTGGCCGGACTGCTTGGCCATGTTCTCGGCGACGATGGTGACCATGCTCTCGGGAATGGCCTTGCCATTGACGGTGGCTGCCGTCTGGGCGAATGCCACGGGTGACAGCAGGGCGAGTGCCAAAGCTGCTGGCAGAAGTTTGATCAGGGGTTTTTGCATGACTGAATGGGGAGGGGTTCGTGAGCGCAGGCCACAAGGACCACGAGGGCTTGCAACCTAGGGTTGGGGTGGCTTGGATAAGTCGCCCGGGGCATGCAGGTCGAGCACGAGGGCATGAATGTCGTGCGCCAGCATCGAAGCCAAAGCATCATACACGAGCCTATGGCGCGCAAGCCTTGACTTTCCGCTGAATGCATGGCTGACCATGCGCACGCGAAAATGGCTGCCCTGGGCATCGAAGCCGCCATGCCCGGCGTGGCTGGCGGATTCGTCGATGACCTGCAGTTGCTCGGGGTCGAGCGCCAGCCGCAAGGCCTGCTCGATGCGCTGGGCGCGGTGCATCAAACGCTCCATCAGGCGTTTTTTCGCGGCAGGTAGCGGGCGATCATCAAGGACTGGATGACGGCGAACACCAGCGTGAGGCCCAGGCTGCCGAAGAGCTTGAAATCCACCCAGATGGCGGTGGAGTAGCGGTAGGCCACCCAGATGTTGACGATGCCCATGACCGCGAAGTAGCCGGCCCACGACCAGTTCAGCCGCGTCCAGGCCACGGCGGGCAGATCCATCTGCGTGCCCAGCAGTTGGCGGATGAAGTTCTTGCGGAACAGCACCTGACCGCCCACCAGCACGACGGCGAACACCCAGTACAGCACCGTGGGCTTCCACTTGATGAAGGTGTCGTTGTGCAGCAGCAGTGTGGCGCCGCCGAACAGCACGACGATGACGAGGCTGACCCAGAGCATGGGCTCCACCTTGCGGCCCTTGAACCACACCCAGCCGATTTGGGCGAAGGTGGCGGCGATGGCCACGCCGGTGGCCACATAGATGCCGCCGAATTTGAAGGCGACGAAAAACAGGATGATGGGAAAAAAGTCGAACAGGAGTTTCATGCCCGTCATTATCCTTGTTCGCCGGTGCTGTCGGCATGCTGGCCAGGGGCGAAATCGAGCGCTGCGGAGTTGATGCAGTAGCGCAGGCCGTTCAGTCCGGGGCCATCGTCGAACACATGGCCGAGGTGGGCATGGCATTTGGCGCAGCGCACTTCGGTGCGCACCATGCCATGGCTGCGGTCTTTCACTTCCTCGATGGAATGTCCCCAGGCCGGCTCGGTGAAACTGGGCCAGCCGGAGCCGGAGTCGAACTTGGTGGTGGAGTCGAACAGCAGCGCGCCGCAGCACACGCAGCGGTAACTCCCATCCGCATGGTGGTCCCAGTATTGGCCGGTGAAGGGGGCTTCGGTGGCGCTGCAGCGCGTCACGCGGTATTGCTCGGGGGTGAGTCGGAGGCGGTAGTCGGCGTCGGCTTTGTCGTCGGGCTGGGTGGGTGACATGAAGCAATCTCCGTGGAGAAGAAAAGTTGAAGCATGGTTGGGGCGAACTTGCCGGGGCGGTCGAGCCGGTTCAAGACGAGCAGGACAGGGCGGGAGCTTCGGCATCCTGCGGCGGTGCGGCGGCGTAGGCCGCGTGCTCGGGCTGCTCCGCATAGGGATGCCGCAGTACGGCCATCAGTTCCCGCGTGGCGGAAAAATCGCCGGCCTCGGCTTGGGCAATGACGTCTTGCGCCAGATGATGGCGCAAGACGAAGCGCGGGTTCACAAGGTCCATCGCCAGCTTGCGTTCGGCGTCCGCACGGCCCTGCTGCTGCAGGCGCTGGCGGTACTCGGCAACCCAGGTGTGGAAGCGTCGCGGGCGGGTGGCGAACAGGCTTTGCAACGCCTCGGGAATCGGGCTGTCGGGGTTGGCGGACAGAGGGCTCAGCAGGCGAAAACTCAGGGTCCAGTCGGCCTGGTTCTCGGCCATGGCCGCAAGCCAGGCGTCGACCAGGGCATCGTCGCCGTCTTGTGGTGCACCCAGGCCCAGCTTGTCTTGCAACTGGGCGCGCATGGCTTGCGAGAACTGGGGCTCGAAGGCTTCCACTGCGTCAATCGCGAGCCGGGGATCGCCGATCAGCGGCAGCAAGGCCTGGGCCAGCGCCAGCAGATTCCAGCGCGCAATGGCCGGCTGCCGTCCCCAGGCATAGCGGCCGGAGCGGTCGGTGGTGTTGGGTGTGTGCGCCGGATCGAAGCCGTCCATGAAAGCGAACGGGCCATAGTCCAGCGTCCAGCCCAGCATCGACATGTTGTCGGTATTCATCACCCCGTGGATGAAGCCCACGCACTGCCATTGCGCCATGAGCCGGGCGGTGCGCGCCACCACGCCCTGCAGCAGGGCGAGTACAGGGTTGGCGGCATCGGCGCAGGCGGGATCGATGCGGGCGATGGTCCAGTCGGCCAGGCGGCGCAGCGCTGCATGCCGGCCGCTGTAGCTGAAGTGCTCGAAATGGCCGAAGCGGATGAAACTCGGCGCCAGGCGTGTGACGACCGCCGCGGTTTCCATGCGCTCGCGCGCCACCGGCAAGCTGGAGGTGACGAGGCAGAGCGCACGCGTGGTGGGAATGCCGAGGTGCCACATGGCTTCGCTGCAGAGGAATTCGCGGATGGAGGAACGCAACACCGCGCGCCCATCGCCATGGCGGGAGTAGGGCGTGAGCCCTGCTCCCTTGAGTTGCACTTCCCAGCGCGCATGGCCGCAGTTCTGCGTGGCATCCGGCGCGTCGAGTTCGCCCAGCAGGTGGGCGCGGCCGTCACCGAGTTGCCCGGCCCAGTTGCCGAACTGGTGGCCGGAATAGACGGTGCTGATCGGGTCGCAACCGGCCGGCAGGGTGGTGCCGCTGAACAACTCGGCCCAGGCCTGCTGCGTTTCAGGATGGGTCGATTCCAGATGCAGACCCAGCAGGCGCGAGGCATCTTCGCTCACCAAACTCAAGCGCGGTGCGGGTAGCCCCATTGGCCGAACAGGGCTGAAGAATTCGCTCCCCAGGCTGCGATAGGGCTGGTCGAAGCCGAGGTCGACCCTGTTTGGAGTCGGTAGCGAGCAAGTTTCCATGGCGTGATTGTCCCCGAGAGCGAAAGCCCTGCGGCGACTGTGTCTGTGTGCGTCTCGAGGCCAACCCGCGAGCAATGGGGATGTGGCCCAGGGCTGGCGGCCCGATGACGGAAATCACGCCATACCACTTGCGGTATCAGAATGAAACATTTTGAAACCTTGGCATCAGGTCTGCCGTCGAAATGCAGGGTTTTCCCGTGGGAAAAGCGCTTGAGCAGCCTGCGTGCATTGCAGCAGAATGTCACCTGCCAAACCAACAAACTCCAATGCCGAACACGCCGATATTGCGGGCCCAGGGGCTCAGCAAGCAGTTTTCCGGTTTCGCCGCGGTGCAAAATGTCGATCTGAAAATCGAAGAGGGATCGATTCATGCACTGGTCGGTCCGAACGGCGCTGGAAAAACAACCTGCTTCAATTTGCTCAGTAAATTTCTCCAGCCCAGCGCGGGCGATATTTATTTTCGTGAGCAGAACATCACAAAAATGTCTCCAGCCAATATATCCAGGCTGGGCATGGTGCGCTCGTTTCAAATCAGCGCCACATTTGCGCACATGAGTTTGCTGGAAAATGTGCGTGTGGGCCTGCAGCGCAGTTCCGGGCTGGCGCATCAGTTCTGGTTGCCCAAGCGCGCCCTGCGCAAATTGGACGACCAAGCCATGAGCTTTCTGGATCTCGTCGGTTTGTCCACCGAGGCAGAGCAACTGGCCACGAACCTGCCCTACGGCCACAAGCGTGCGCTGGAGCTGGCCACCACGCTGGCGATGAATCCGCAACTGCTCTTGCTCGACGAGCCCACCCAGGGCCTGGGTCATGAGGACGTGGAGCAGGTCACCGATCTCATCCGTCGCGTCGCCAAGGGCCGCACGGTGCTGATGGTTGAACACAATATGTCGGTCATCTCCCGCATTTGCGACCGAGTCACGGTGATGCAGCGCGGCCAGATCCTGGCCGAGGGCAGTTATGCCGAGGTGTCGCGCAACCCTGAGGTGATTGCCGCCTACATGGGCGACGAAGCCGAGGAGATGCAGACATGACCGCACCCGAGGTGTTGCATGCGCCGTCCGCCTCGGCTCACGCACCGGTTTCCGACGCAGCGCTGCAAGGCGCTGCAAGTGCCGCCTTGCACATCGACAAGCTGCACGCCTGGTATGGCGAGTCGCATGTGCTGCATGGCGTGAACCTGCACGTCCAGCCTGGCGAGACCGTCTGCCTGCTGGGCCGAAACGGGGCAGGGCGAACCACCACCCTGCGCGCCATCATGGGGCTGACGAGTGCGCGTACCGGCAGCATTCGCGTGTTCGGATATGAGGTCATTGGCGTGCCGCGCCACCGCGTCGCGCCGCTTGGGGTGGGCTACTGCCCGGAAGAGCGTGGTATTTTCGCAAGCCTCAGCGCGCATGAAAATTTTTTACTTCCCCCTGAATTGAAAACCGGGTTTTCCGGACTCAGCGAAGACGAGATCTATGCTTTGTTTCCCAATTTGCGGGAACGAGCCAAAAGCCCAGGAACGCGTTTATCCGGCGGCGAGCAACAAATGCTCGCGGTGGCGCGCATTTTGCGCACCGGCGCGCGCCTGCTGTTGTTGGATGAAATTTCCGAAGGCCTTGCTCCTGTTATCGTGCAGGCTCTCGGCCGGGCGATGAATGCACTGAAGAACAAAGGCTTTTCAATTCTGCTCGTCGAACAGAATTTTAGATTTTCTGCGAATTTGGCCGACCGATTTTATGTCATGGAAGGCGGCCAGATCGTTCTGGAAATCGCGCGAGCCGATTTAGAAAAAAATCGCGCGACACTCAAGGGTTTGCTCGGAATTTGAATCCGGTCAAACCATCCATCCACAAGGAGACTTGCATGAAACTGAACAAACTGACTTTGGCACTCGCCCTGGCACTGGGTACGGCATCGATGGCCCAGGCCGAGGCGCCGGTGAAAATCGGCTTCATCACCGATTTGTCTGGCGTCTATTCCGCCGTTGACGGCCCCGGCGGCGTGGCCGCGATCAAGATGGCCATCCAGGACTTCGGCGGTTCGGTTCTCGGCCGCAAGATCGAACTGACGAGCTTCGATCACCAGAACAAGGCCGACCTGGCCGCTGGCAAGGCGAAGGAATATTTGTCGCAGGACGGCGTCGACATGCTGATCGGCGGCACCAACAGCGCCACCGCACTGGCCATGGAACCCATTGCCGCGCAGTACAAAAAACCGTTCTTCGTGGTGGGCGCGGGTGCGTCCACCATCGTCGGCAAGCAATGCACCCCTTACACGGTGATGTATGCCTACAACACCACGGCGCTGGCACGCGGCACGGCCAGCGCCGTGATCAAGCATGGCGGCAAGACCTGGTATTTCCTCACGGCCGACTACGCCTTCGGCAAGTCGCTCGAGAGCGAGGCGGCCAAGGTGGTCGAGGCCGATGGCGGCAAGGTCGTGGGTCAGGTCTATGCCCCGCTGGGCGCATCCGACTTCTCCTCCTATCTACTGCAGGCGCAGGCCTCCAAGGCGCAGGTGCTCGGCTTGGCCAATGCCGGTGGCGATTCCGACAACTCCATCAAGCAGGCCAACCAGTTTGGCGTGACCAAGACCATGAAGCTGGCTGGTCTGCTGCTGTTCATCACCGACATTCACGCCGTCGGCCTGCCCGCCGCGCAAGGCCTCTACCTCACCACGCCGTGGTACTGGAACCAGAACGCGCAGTCGCGGGCCTGGGCCGAGCGCTACTTCAAGGAGATGAAGGCGATGCCGACCTTCATTCAGGCTGGCGACTATTCCGCCACGCTCACGTATCTGAAGGCGGTGAAGGCGGCCGGAACCACCGACGGCACCAAGGTGATGGACGAGATGCACAAGATGAAGGTCAACGACATGTTCATGCATGACGGCTTCATGCGCCCCGGCGGCCTGATGATCCACGACATGTACCTGGAACAGGTCAAGACCCCGGCCGAATCCAAAGAACCCTGGGACTACTACAAGCTGGTGCAGACCATCCCCGGCAACGACGCTTTCGGCCCGGCTGCCGCCTACGGCTGCCCGCTGGACAAGTAAGAGGCAAGAGGCGTTGAGGTGCCTGCCTCGCGCGCTGCCGAACGGCGCGAGGCAGGCCTTCACCGAACCGGTTTGACGTTCGAGGTGCAGCTTGACTGAACTCTTTGGTTTTCCCTTGCCCCTGCTGCTGGGGCAACTCATGCTCGGCCTGGTCAACGGCGCGTTCTACGCCATGTTGTCCCTGGGGCTGGCCGTGATTTTCGGCTTGATGGATGTGGTGAATTTCGCCCACGGCGCCTTCTTCATGATGGGCGCGATGTTCGCCTGGATGGGCGGGCAATACTTCCATCTCGATTTCTGGTGGATGCTCCTGATCGCCCCCTTGCTGGTGGGCCTGTTCGGCGTGTTGGTCGAGCGCCTGATGCTGCGCCGTCTGCGCGGCATCGACCCCATTTACGGCCTGCTCCTGACCTTCGGCCTCACCCTCTTGATCGAAGGCGTATTCCGCTCCTTCTTCGGCGTGGCGGGCTCGCCCTACAACCCGCCTGCGCTGCTGAGAGGCACCCTGGATCTGGGTTTCATGTATCTGCCCGTGTACTACGCCTTCGCCGTGGTCGCCAGCCTGGTGGCCTGCTTCGGCACCTGGCTGCTGATCGAGCGCACCAAGCTTGGCGCCTATCTGCGTGCGGGCACTGAAAACCCGGCGCTGATCCAGGCCTTCGGCATCAACTTCCCGCTGCTGGTCATGCTCACATTCGCCTTCGGTTCGGCGCTCGCCGGCCTGGCCGGGGTGCTTGCGGCTCCCGTCATCCAGGTGTCGCCGCTGATGGGCTCCAACCTCATCATCGTGGTCTTCGCCATCGTCGTCATCGGTGGCATGGGCTCGGTCATGGGCGCCATCGTCTCGGGCCTGGCGCTTGGCATCATCGAGGGGCTGGCCAAGGTCATTTATGCCCCCATTTCCACCACCGTGGTGTTCATCTTCATGGCCCTGGTGCTCACCGTGCGCCCCGCCGGCCTTTTCGGCAAGGAAAAATGACCATGCCCTGGCGCGCGCGTTTGCCTGCTCATGTGACCTGGGCCTTGCTGCTGCTGGCCTTGGCGGCGCCCTGGCTGGGGCTCTACCCGGTGCTCGGCATGCGCATGATGTGCTTCGCCCTGTTCGCCTGCGCCTTCAACCTGCTGGCCGGTTATGCCGGGCTCATTTCCTTCGGCCATGCCGCATTGTTCGGCGGCGCGGGCTATCTCACCGGCCTGGCCCTCACCGCCTGGGGTTTGCCCACGCCGGTGGGCATTCTCATCGGTGTGCTCGCCGCGCTGGGCATTGGCCTGGTGATGGGTTTGCTGGCGGTGCGGCGGCAGGGCATCTACTTTTCCATGATCACCCTGGCGCTGGCGCAGATCGTTTATTTCTACGCCTTGCAGGCTGATTTCACCGGCGGCGAAGATGGCCTTCAGGGCATTCCGCGTGGCAGCCTGTTCGGCTTGCCGCTGCAGTCCGACCGGGTGATGTACTACGTTGTGCTGGCGGTGTTCGTGGCCAGTTGGTGGTTCATGCGCCGGGTGGTGAACTCCCCTTTCGGCCAGGTGCTGCAAGCGGTGCGCGAGAACGAGCCGCGCGCCATCTCGCTCGGCTACCGCGCCAACCGCTACAAGCTCGGCGTGTTCCTGCTGTCAGCCGGGTTCGCTGGGCTGGCGGGGGCGATGAAGGCGGTGGTGATGGGTTTCGAGACCCTGACCGACGTGCACTGGAGCACTTCGGGCTTGGTCATTCTCATGACCCTCGTGGGTGGCCTCGGCACCGACCTCGGACCCATCCTCGGCGCCGTCATCATCACCGTGCTGGAGGAAAAAATGGGCACCATTGCGCGCTTTCTGGTGGACCTCACCGGCATCCACTGGTTCAACAACCTCAACGACTCGGTGAGCATGGTGATCGGCGCCATTTTCGTGCTCTGCGTGCTGCTGTTCCGGCGCGGCATCGTGGGCGAGTTGCGCGCCCGGCTACGCGGGACGCAGCCGTCCTGAAATCGATGGCACAGCAGGGGTTTTGACGGTACGGATGGCCGCCCTACCGGCTTCCAAGGATCTACCACGAAGTCAACCTTCCTGTGTTCACCGTCCCCGGCGAGAAGACCGTGGCGAATTTAGGCGTGATGCGCGCCCAGTTCAACCTCAAACGAGCCGCAGCGAACGGCCTGTGTTGATGGTTGCTTGAGTAAGATGGGCAGCATCGACCGGATACGCGTTCGGCATGTACCGCCAACTGACTCTTCTGCGCATGCGCTGGTATGCCGCCGCCACCGGCCGCGTCTTGGTGCGGCATTGGCAGCTATTCGTCATCGCGGGCGTGTTCGTGCCGGTCGGAACGCCGGTCGGCAAACTGGTGATGAGCCTCGCCATGCCGCTGATGATGGTCCTGCGCGTCGGCAGCGACACCATCTGGCATTTCCAGCGCATCGTGCTGATCCAGGGCATCGCCCTGGTCTGGGTCATGGTGCAACGCCGTCACATACTCGGCGGCGAATTCATGGCCTATGTGCAAGCGTTGCCGATCTCTCTGCGCGAGCGGCGCTGGGTGGATGTGTCGGTGCTATTGCCCGCCAACAGCCTTTTACTGGTCCCTGTGGCGGCCTTGCTCATGGTCGCGCCCACCGGCGTGTCCGGACCAACATCCACCGTGTTCCTGCTCGCCTCGGCGGGTGTTCTGGCCAGCCTTGTGCTCCTCGCCCAGCTCGCCATGCTGGAGCGACACCCCGCGGCTGTCCTCACGATCGGCGTGGCCGATGGGGTGCTGAGTTGGTGCCTGACCCGCCCGGCCGATGCGGCGGGCTGGTTTGCCCTTGGCGCTTGCGTGCTTTTCGGCGCGTCCTTCCTGCGCGTTCCGCCCGGCCTGTTCAAGGCTTTGCGCCAGGCCAGGATGCGGCGCGCCTCGGCTGGAAGAAAAAACCGTCTTCTCAAGGAAACGCCGGGCCGCCAGCCGCCGGAGTCGACTGGCCTTCGTGCCGTCCAAGCCTGCGCAGGCAGGCTTGGAGCCGCGGCACTCAGCCCCTGGGGCGCTCAACAGTTCTTCCGGTTATTGCCGCCGGCCAGACGCATTCAGATGCAAGCCCTGTGGTTGCAGCATGCAGGGAGCACGGCTCTGCGCATGGTGGCGGCCATGGCGCTGGTCCTGGGCGCCGACGTGCTGATGCAGGTATTCGCCTTCGACACCCGCGCCTTGCCCACCGCCATTCTCGCCATGGCTGCCGTCGCCCTGATCATCAGCGGCCTCTACCGCATGCTGCGATCGGCACATCTGCCGGTGCAGCCCTATCTGCGTGCACTGCCTCTCCCAAGACGTTTCTGGGCGGTGCAGGATACAGCCTTCGTCGTCGCGTTGGGCGCGGTGCCGCTGGCGGTTCTGCTGGTTCCGCTGGGCCTGCATCGCGGCTCTGCCGTCATGACCCTGCTGGTCCTGGCCCTGGCTTACTTCGCACTGCTGGCCTTGCTGCGATTTCCGCTGGTCTACGGCGGGCGGCAGGCCGTTTTGCTGGGCGTGATCCTGGCCAGCACCTGGTCCGGCGTGGCGATGGCTGCGGTTGTTCGATAGGAGTGTGGCGATGCTGCGGTTCTCTGGAATCACGAAGGCGTTCGGCTGGCGCCAGGTGTTCCGGGGCATTGACGACGGTCTGGCTCCCGGCGTCTATGCCCTGCAAGGGGCGAATGGCAGTGGCAAATCCACGCTGCTGGGCATCCTGTCGGGGGCGATCGCGGCCGACTCCGGCGACGTCTGGATCGACGGTGTCAGCCTGAACGCCGACCCGCTCGCAGCCCGCCAGCGACTGTCTTATGCGCCGGATGAAAGTCCCATCTATCCCTTCATGGGCGGACGGGACCTGCTGGACTTCGTTGCGATGGCCAAACAGGTCAAGATCGATTCCGCCATGCTCGATCTCGCCGCGCAACTCGGCCTGAGCCCGTACATGCAGACCCGCTTCGGTGCCATGTCGCTGGGCACGCAAAAGAAGTTCCTGCTCTGCGCCGCCTGGATCGGCGAGCCCCGTGCGATGCTGCTGGACGAGCCTTCCAACGGCCTGGACACGCGGGCGCGCAAGCTCCTGGCGCAGCGTATCCGGGCACGCGGGCTGCAAAACCTGACCCTGTTCGCCAGCCATGACACAAGCTTCGTCGAGGCTTGCGGGGCGACGGTGCTGCATATGGACCGTTTCACGGCGCATGGTCCTTGCACGCAGGCACCCGGCTGACTTTCCGACCGGCCAGTCGCGAAATCTTGGGCGCGGGCTTGCTCAGTCGGCGTCAGGCGGCAGATCGTCCTGCGGCTTGACCGCGTCCGGGCGTGACACCAGCACCTTGTCGATGCGCTTGCCGTCCATGTCCACGATCTCGAAACGCCAGCCGCCCCAGTCGATGTGGTCGCCGGTGTGCGGCAGCCGCGCCAGCAGCAGCATGAGCATGCCGGCCAGGGTGTTGTAGCGCCCCTTCTCCTCCTCCGGCACGGACTTGAGCGCGAGCTTGTCTTTGAGGTCGCCCACGGGAATCAAACCGTCCAGCAACCAGGAGCCGTCGTCGCGCTGGATCGCCCAGGGCTCTTCGGACGGGTGGCTCTTGAACTCGCCGGCAATGGCCTCCAGGATGTCCTGCACCGTGACGATGCCCAGGGTCTGGCCGTATTCGCCAAGCACCAGCGCGGTGTGATCCGAGCTTTGCTTGAAGGTCTGCAGCAGCTCCAGCCCGGTGAGACTTTCGGGCACGAAGATGGCGTGGCTGGAAGCCTTGCTCAGGTCCTCGATGCCCTCGCGCCGGATGAAGCGGCCGAGCAGCTCCTTGGTCGACACCAGGCCGAGCACGTCGTCCAGGTCGCCGCGCACCAGCGGAAAGCGCGAATGCGGAGACTGCGCAATCTTGGCGAGGTTGTCGGTCAGCGGGTCTTCCACGTCGAGAAACTCGATCTCGTTGCGCGGCGTCATCAGCGAGGCGATCTGGCGGTCGTCCAGGCGGAACACGTTGCGCACCATCTCGTGCTCCTGCACCTCGATGACGCCGGCGTCCGAGCCTTCCTCCAGCACCACGTTGATCTCCTCTTCCGTCACATGCGTGGGCGCGTCGGTGCGCACCCGCAGCAGGCGCAGCAGCAGATCGGTGGAGAACGACAGCAGCTTGACGAACACCGCCACGCTGCGCGCCAGGACGAGCATGGGCTGCGCCACGAACAGGGCGATTTTTTCCGGGGCCAGCTGCCCCAGGCGCTTGGGCACCAGCTCGCCAATCACGATGGACAGATAGGTGATGACCAGCACCACCAGCGCGGTGCTGGCGATGTTGGCAAACTGCGGCAAGAGCCCGAAGCCCTGCAGCCAGAGGCTGATGGGAGCGGAGAACGCGGCTTCGCCGATGATGCCGTTGAGCACGCCGATGGACGTGATGCCGATCTGCACCGTGGACAGCAGCCGCGTGGGCTGCTCGGTGAGCCGCAGCGCGGCGCGTGCCGGAACGCTGCCGGATTCGGCCATCGCGGTCAGGCGCGCGCGCCGGGCCGTGACCAGGGCGATTTCCGACATCGCGAACAGGCCGTTGAGCAGAATCAGGGCGAAAAGAATCAGGACTTCCGTCATCGTGGTCAGGCTCGTCAGTCAAACACGGGGCCGTCCCGAAGCTGGCATGCCGCCTCGGGTGGCAGACGCAGCAGGCAGCGTCCAAGGGAAACTCGGGAGAGGAAAATAGCCGACGCGGGATAGCCTACGCGGACAGTCAGCAGGCGCCCGCTTTGGCGGGCGCGGCAACGCGTTTGGCCGCGTGCGCTTTGGCCGCGCGTGCATCTGCGGATGCGACTGCAGATGGGACTGCGGCTGTGCTGCAAGCCCACCAGGGAGAGGGGCGAGGTGGTCACGCCGCCGGGGGCTTCTGCTGCGGGGGCAGGAAGCAAGTGGGGCGAAGGTTCAGGCGAAGGGTCCAATGCGGTGGGCAGAGTCTGTGCGGTTCTTGAACTGGCTATGCTTGAAAGCAAAACCCGGGCCCGAGCGAGCCCGTGGCAACCCATCAGGAGAACCTTGACTCATGTCCAGTGAAGAACATGGCGGTCAATTAGACCAGAACCTTGCAACAAATCGTGAAGTGCAAGCAGCGGAACACGCCGCGGTGGGAGCTGAGCCGGGTGCGGCAGAACCTGCACCACGGCCCGCCACGCTGCTGCAACACTCGCCCTACCAGGCCCCGGCTGGCTTCAGCGCCGTGCAGCCGGCCACGCACCGCGCCTCCACCGTGATGTTCGCCAACGTGGCCGCCATGCGCGCCCGCGACTGGCGCCACAAGACCGGCTACACCTACGGCCTGCACGGCACGCCCACCACCTTCATGCTGGAGGCGCGTCTGGCCGAAATCGAGGGTGCGGTGCATGGCCTGCTGTGTCCATCGGGGCTCTCGGCCATCGCACTGGTCAACCTCGCCTTGCTGCAACAGGGCGACGCCGTCATGCTGCCCGCCAACGTCTACAACCCCAGCCGCGACATGGCGCAAACGCTGCTGTCCGGCTGGGGCATCGCGCTGCAGGTCTACAACCCCATGGACCTTGCCGCCACCCAAGCGGCCATCACGCCGCAAACCAAGCTGCTGTGGCTGGAGGCGCCCGGTTCCGTCACCATGGAAATGCCCGATCTGCGCGGACTCGTCGCCCTGGCGCGGCAGCATGGACTCGTCACCGCCATCGACAACACCTGGGGCGCGGGGCTGGCGCTCAAGCCCTTTGCGCTCGGCATCGACATCTCCATGCAGGCGCTGACCAAATACCAGTCCGGCGGGGCCGACGTGCTCATGGGCGCGGTACTGGCGCGCGACGAAGCCTTGCAAGACAAGCTGCTCGAGGCCCATATGCGCCTGGGCCTGGGCGTGGGCGGCGACGACGCCTCCCTGGTGCTGCGCGGCCTGCACAGCCTGCATCTGCGCTACCACGCGCACGACCAGGCCGCGCGCCGCGTGGCCACCTGGCTGCAGCGCCGGCCCGAAGTGCAGACCCTGCTGCACCCCGCGTTCCCCGGCAGCCCCGGCCACGCCCATTGGGTGCGCGACTGCAGCGCCGCCGCCGGGCTGTTCAGCTTCACCTTCGAGCCGCAGATCACCGCAGCCAAGGTGGACACCTTCGTCGACGCCCTGCGCCTGTTCAAGATCGGCTATTCCTGGGGCGGGCCGGTGAGTCTTGTCGTACCCTACGATGTGGCCGCCATGCGCGGCGCATCCTGGCCTTACGCCAGCCCGCTGGTGCGTCTGAGCATTGGCCTGGAAGACCCGGACGATCTCATCGCCGATCTCGACCAGGCCTTGCGTGTGGCGTTAGGCTGAGCCGCAAGGGCCGTACCGGCACACCGCAGCCACCCACCTTCAACCCACCTTCGTCACGAATCACCCACAAGGGAGAACATCATGGGTTTCCGCTCCATCCTGCTCGTCGTGCTGTTCGTCCTAGTTGCCGGCTTCGCCGCGCTCAACTGGGCGGCCTTCACCGCCAGCACCACGTTGTCACTCGGCTTCACCTCGGTGCAGGCCCCACTCGGGCTGGTGATGCTGGCCCTCAGCGCCGTGCTCGCGCTGGTGTTCCTCGGCTTCGCGCTCTACGTGCAAACCACGTCCCTGATCGAGAGCCGCAAGCAGATGAAAACCCTGCAAGCCCAGCGCGAACTGGCCGACAAGGCCGAAAGCTCGCGCATCACCCATCTGCAGCAAAGCCTGGAAGCCAGCTTCAACCGCCAGGCCGCGCAACTCGAGGCCCACAAGGCCGAACTCACCGCCCGCATCGACCGCCTGGAACAAACCCACGCACAGCACCTCACCGAGACCAGCAACGGCCTTTCGGCGGCACTGGCGGAGCTGGATGACCGCATCGCGCGCAAGGGTTGATGACGGCCGCGGCCGCGAGAGCACGAGGTGCTTGTACGCAGCGTCAATACCTCGGCTGTAAGCCAGTCGCAAGTCACGTTCATGAGCCGCAGAATGACCCAACAAAAGTAATTTTTATTGGGTCATCATGGCGCTGACCTCACAGTTGTTCCGCGAGCACGAACCGTTCAGCGCCGTTCCTGGGCTGCCATCGGCCAGGCTTCCGCTTCGGTGAAGTTGCCCGGAATTCATGGCTTGCTGGTCGACATGTTCGTGCCGGGAAAACGTCTGGGCGACGTGGTACCGTGCCGGAACTGTTGTGGTCCGCGCAAACCATTCCACACCTCGACTACCGGCTCGAAGCCAGCGAACCAGGAGCCATGCTGGCTGGCGGGCACTGCATTCCCATCAGGCTGCCCCAGGCGGGGTGATTCGTCTGGCACAAGCTCCACGCCAGCACGCATGCTGCCTGACTTCCATGCGTTGGAGGAAGGCCGCATGGTGGCGGCGTGTTCGTGAAAGCCACCAGTTCAGGCGGCCGCCGCGAGGGGCAACGCGTCGCATCCGGCCTGCGGGCTTCACGCAAGGCCAGCGCCAAGGCGACTTTGCGCGTCGGGTCGGGCTCCCTCAGCGCGGCAAGCGCACCCCTGCGGGCGCAGCTTGCGTGCGAGGCCTGCGCGTGCGGTGAGCCGTTTTGCGCCGCGGTCACGGATGTCGCCGTGGCGCTCACTGGGTTTTCTTCAGCACCGTCATGGCCGAGGCGATGAGCCCCGCTGCCTGGCTCATGTCGTTGGGCACGATGAGGGTGGTGCTGGCCTTGGCGACGTTGGCGTAGGCGTCGAGGCCTTGCTGCGCGACCTTGAGTTGCACGGCTTCGATTCCGCCGGGTTTACCGATGGCGGCGGCCACCACTTCCAGCGCATGCGCGGTGGCGTTGGCCACGGCTTCGATGGCCGCGGCTTCGCCCTGGGCGCGGTTGATGGCGGCCTGGCGTTCGCCTTCGGAGCGTTCGATGAAGGCCTGGCGCTCGCCCTCGGCCTGGTTGATCTGCTGCTGCCGTGCGCCTTCGGAGGTGGCGATGACGGCGCGCTTTTCGCGTTCGGCGGTGATCTGGCGCTGCATCGCATGCAGGATTTCGCCGGGCGGCGTCAAGTCCTTGATTTCATAGCGCAACACTTTCACGCCCCAGTTCATGGCCGCGTCGTCCAGCGCCGACACCACGCTGTGGTTGATGAAGTCGCGCTCCTCGAAGGTCTTGTCGAGTTCGAGTTTGCCGATGACCGAGCGCAGCGTGGTCTGCGCCAGTTGCGAAATGGCCAGCACGTAGTTGGACGAGCCGTAGCTGGCGCGCATCGGGTCGGTCACCTGGAAATAGAGAATGCCGTCCACCGTGAGCTGGGTGTTGTCGCGCGTGATGCAGATCTGGCTGGCGATGTCCAGCGGAACTTCTTTCTGCATGTGCTTGTAGGCGACGCGGTCGATGAAGGGGATGATGAAGCTCAGGCCCGGCGCCAGGGTGCGGTCGTATTTGCCCAGGCGCTCCACCACCCAGGCATGCTGCTGCGGCACCACCTTCACGCCGCGCGAGACGATGATGATGGCGATGATGACCAGAATGATGGCCAGTTCCATGGCAGTTCTCCAGTAGTGGGGGATGGGGCGCGGCGCGTCTGCTGGCGGGCTGCGGGAGGTGAAGGTCGATGTCCGGCGATCAGCCCGGATGTGTGCCGGATTGTGCCTGCGCCGCGGCGGCATGGCCCGTCGCCAGCGGTTCCAGAACCAGGGTGTTACCGTCCATCGCATGAATGCGGTATTGCCCCGGCTGTGGCTCGCCCCGGCCGCCAAAGCGGGCGGTCCAGTCGCTGCCACGGTAGCGCACGCGGGACTCGCCGTTGGCGTCCCAGGCGCTGACCTGCACGACGGAGCCGATGTCGAGGTTGATGTCGCGGTTGGTCTGCGGCGCCGTCTTGACGCGCTTGTTGCGCATGGTGTAGAGCACGGCGATCAAGCCGGCGCCGACCGCTGCGGCGGCCACCCATTGCCAGGTGGCGCCAAGGCCCAGATGCGCAGCCAGCGCGCCGGCTGCGGCGCCAACGGCCAGCATCAGCAGGTAGAAACTGCCGCTGGCGAGTTCCAGCGCCACCAGCACGGCGGCGATGATCCACCATTGAACGGGGGTACTCATCATGATGGTCTCCCGAGGTTTTGACTTGTGTTCATGGGATTTTTCTACACTTCGCGCTTCACTTGGGGCGTAAGCCTATCTTTCACCGGAGTCCATCATGCGCTTTCGTTTCCCCATCGTCATCATCGACGAGGACTTCCGCTCCGAAAACAACTCGGGCCTGGGCATCCGCGCGCTGGCGCAGGCCATCGAGGCCGAGGGCGTCGAAGTGCTGGGCGTGACCAGCTTTGGCGATCTCTCCAGCTTCGCCCAGCAGCAGTCGCGCGCCAGCGCCTTCATCCTGTCCATCGACGACGAGGAATTCGCCTCCGCCGAGGTGAATGCCGAAGCTCCGGTGCTGCAGACCCTGCGCAAGTTCATCGAGGAAATTCGTTTTCGCAACGCCGAAATTCCCATCTACCTCTACGGCGAAACCCGCACCTCGCGCCATATTCCGAACGACATCCTGCGCGAGCTGCATGGCTTCATTCACATGTTCGAGGACACGCCGGAGTTCGTCGCGCGCCATATCATCCGCGAATCCAAGGCTTATCTGGATTCGCTGGCGCCGCCGTTTTTTCGTGCCTTGGTCGGCTACGCGGCCGACGGTTCCTACTCCTGGCATTGCCCCGGCCATTCCGGCGGCGTGGCTTTCCTGAAAAGTCCGGTGGGGCAGATGTTCCATCAGTTCTTCGGCGAAAACCTGCTGCGCGCCGATGTCTGCAACTCGGTGGACGAACTCGGGCAACTGCTGGACCACACCGGCCCGGTGGCGGCGTCCGAGCGCAATGCGGCGCGCATCTTCCATGCCGACCATCTGTTCTTCGTCACCAACGGCACCTCGACCTCGAACAAGATGGTGTGGCATTCCACCGTGGCGCCGGGCGACGTGGTGGTGGTGGACCGCAACTGCCACAAGAGCGTGCTGCACGCCATCATCATGACCGGCGCGCTGCCGGTGTTCCTCACGCCCACGCGCAACCACTACGGCATCATCGGCCCGATTCCGCGCGACGAATTCAAGCCCGAGAACATCGAGCGCAAGATTGCCGCCAACCCGCTGACCGCGCATCTGGCGGGCAAGGTCAAGCCGCGGGTGCTGACCATCACCCAGTCCACCTATGACGGCGTGGTCTACAACGTCGACACCATCAAGCAGATGCTCGACGGCTATATCGACACCCTGCATTTCGACGAAGCCTGGCTGCCGCACGCCACCTTCCACCCGTTCTACACCGGCATGCACGCCATTGGCCAGGGGCGGCCGCGCACCAAAGAGGCGATGGTGTTTTCCACCCAGTCCACCCACAAACTGCTGGCGGGGCTGAGCCAGGCTTCGCAAATCCTGGTGCAGGATTCCGAAACCCGCAGCCTCGACCGGCCGCGTTTCAACGAGGCCTATCTGATGCACAGCTCGACCTCGCCGCAATACGCCATCATCGCCTCGTGCGACGTGGCCGCGGCGATGATGGAGCCGCCCGGCGGCACCGCGCTGGTGGAGGAGAGCATTCTGGAGGCGCTGAACTTCCGCCGCGCCATGCGCAAAGTGGACGAGGAGTTCGGCCACGACTGGTGGTTCAAGGTCTGGGGACCGGACGAATTGGCGCCGGAAGACATTGGCGCGCGCGAAGACTGGTTGCTCGGGCCGCAGGCACAGTGGCATGGCTTTGGCGAACTGGCGCCAGGCTTCAACATGCTCGACCCGATCAAGGCGACGGTCATCACCCCTGGCCTCGACCTGCACGGCAGCTTCAGCGAAACCGGCATCCCGGCGGCCATCGTCACCAAATTCCTCGCCGAGCACGGCGTCATCGTGGAGAAAACCGGGCTCTACAGCTTTTTCATCATGTTCACCATCGGCATCACCAAGGGCCGCTGGAACACCCTGGTGACGGCGCTGCAGCAGTTCAAGGACGACTACGACCGCAACCAGCCGCTATGGCGCATCCTGCCGGAATTCGTCGCCAAGTATCCGGTGTACGAGCGCGTGGGCCTGCGGGAGCTGTGCCAGCGCATCCACACCGCCTACCAGGCCAGCGACGTGGCCCGGCTGACCACCGAGATGTATCTGTCGGACCTGCAGCCTGCCATGACGCCCACCGAGGCCTATGCCAAGATGGCGCACCGCGACATCGAGCGCGTGGGCATTGACGAGCTGGAAGGGCGTATCACCACCGCCCTGCTCACACCCTACCCACCGGGCATTCCGCTGCTGATTCCGGGCGAGCGCTTCAACCGCAAGATCGTGCAATACCTGCAATTCGCGCGCGACTTCAACCGCCAGTTCCCGGGTTTCGCCACCGACATCCACGGCCTGGTGGAGGAAGACGGGCCAAACGGCAAGCACTACTGCATCGACTGCGTGCGGGGAACCGCGTAAGCGCGTACCGGCACGCGCTGTGAGAACGTGAGCGCGCTCAGCGCTGTTGCTGCTGGTACTGCTGCCGCAGCCGTTGTTGTTACTCGGGCGGCAATCTCTGGTAGCGCTGCTGCTCCTGCAGAATGCGCTGGCGGCGCTCGGGTGGCAGGCGCTCCCACTGCTGCATGCGCTGGTTCCATTGCGGCCCGCGTTCCTCGCCCTGACGTTCCCGGTTCGCCATGGCAGGCGCAGCGGCGGTCAGCCCGATCAGTGCCAGGGCGAGCCAGAGGACGCGACGTGGGAATCGGCCTTGCATGGTGCGGCCCGAATCAGGCGGGGTTGGCATGGCGTGCGTCCTGCATGGCCTGGGGATGGGCGGCCAGCCATTCATAGAAGTCCATGTGCTGCACGGCGTCGGCGGTTTGCGCGTTGAGCATGACGGGCTGCAAGGGCGTTTGCGTGGGGCTGGACAGCAGCGGCAGCGCAGCCAGCGTGAAGACCGCCAGAGACGCGGTGACGAAGCCCGCCGCCATCACCCGCGGCCAGCGCAAGCGCCGTGCTTGCTTGGCCTGGGTGCGACGTGCCGCCAACTGCGGCAAAGGTGCAAGCCCGGCGGCCAGCCGGGCGCCGAACCGGGCCTCGGCAGCCAGCGATTCATTGGACCGCAAAGCCTCCTGCACGACACGCGACCGCTCGGCATCGAGCAGGCCAGCGCGCCAACGGTCGATTTCGGCCGTTGTGATGGATGTGTTGGTGTTCATGGCGTCACCGTTCACGATGAGATTCCCCCGGTTAATGGATTATCACTCTGCAGCACATTGCGCAGGTGGGTCAGGGCGCGTAAGTGATGGGTTTTCACGCTGCCTTCGCTCACATGCATGGCTTTTGCCGTGTCGGCGATCGACAGGCCTTCCATCTCGCGCAACATGAAAGCCTCGCGCTGGCGCGCGCTGAGCTTGCCGATGGCGTCGGCAATCCGTCCGGCAAGCTGCAGGTTGCCGAGTTGGTGGTCAGGGCCCGGGCCTGGGTCGGCCAGGCTTTCCCAGGGTGCCGGGGCGCCTTCATCGTCGTCGTCGCTGGCAAAGAAAAAATCGAACACCTTCTCGATTTTCTTGCGCCGATGCCAGTCGGTGATGCGGTTGCGCAGAATGCTGTAGAACAGCGGTGCCCATTCCTCGGCAGGTTTGTCACGGTAATTGCTCACCAGTTTGGCCAGGCTGTCCTGCACCAGGTCGGCGGCCAAATGCGAATTGCCCGCAGTTTCCAGCAGCGCCAGCCGCAGCGCGCGCGGGCGCACCTCCAGGCAGAAGCGGTCGAGCGCAGGTTCCTGGCTCACGTCGTCAAGCGTAAGTGTGAATACATGTGACATAGCATAGTGCGCGGTGGCTGCGGGCGATTCAACGCGGTTTCCTCGCTGCAACAACGCGAAACGGGCGGCTTTTCAGGACAGCAGCTGCAAGTTTTTTTGTAACAATTTGCCGGCGCCGAATCCGAACTCCTGACCCGGCCGGCCTCCCTAGAATGGGCAATCACTTTGACTTGCCGCCGTGAATCCCCTGCTCAGCCGACTCCAGCCCTATCCCTTCGAGAAACTGCGCGCCTTGACGGCGGGCGTACGTCCCAATCCTGCTTACGCGCCCATCAGTCTCGGCATCGGCGAGCCCCGGCATCCAACGCCGGACCTCATCAAGCAGGCCCTGGTCGATCATCTGGACGGCCTGGCGCACTACCCGGCCACGGCTGGCAGCGCGGAATTACGCCAGGCTTGCGCAGCCTGGGCCAGCCGGCGCTATGGCGTGGCGCTCGACGCTGCCACGCAGGTGCTGCCGGTGAATGGTTCGCGCGAGGCGCTGTTCGCGCTGGCGCAGGTGGTGCTGGACCCTGCTCGGGAGCAAGCCACCGTGGTCAGCCCCAATCCCTTCTACCAAATTTACGAGGGCGCGGCGCTGCTGGCCGGGGCGCATTGCCATTTCGCCCCGGTGGATGCGGCGCGCAATTTCGCGGTGAACTGGGACGCAGTACCCGAGCAGGTGTGGCAACGCACCCAGCTGCTGTATGTCTGCTCCCCAGGCAACCCCACCGGGGCCGTCATGCCCCTGGAGGAATGGGAGCGTTTGTTCGCGCTGTCCGACCGGCATGGTTTCGTCATTGCCAGCGACGAGTGCTACTCCGAAATCTGGTTCGGCGATGCAGCGCCTCTGGGCGGGCTGGAAGCCGCGGTGCAACTGGGCCGCACCGATTTTCGCCGGCTGGTGATGTTCACCTCGCTGTCCAAGCGCTCCAACGTGCCTGGGCTGCGCTCCGGCTTCGTCGCCGGCGACGCCCATATTCTCAAGGCCTTTCTGCAATACCGCACCTACCACGGCAGCGCCATGGGGCCGGCAGTGCAGGCGGCCAGCATCGCCGCATGGAACGATGAAGCGCATGTGCAGGCGAACCGGCGCCTGTATCGCGACAAGTTCGCCCGGGTTTTACCCATCCTGCAGCCCGTGCTGGATGTGCGCCAGCCCGACGCCGGTTTTTATCTGTGGGCCAAGACGCCGAACGACGATGTCGAATTCGCCCTCGGCTTGCTCCAAAACTACAATTGCACGGTTTTGCCCGGCAGCCTTCTGGCCCGCGAGCAGGACGGCCACAATCCGGGCAGCCGGCGCATCCGCCTGGCCCTGGTGGCTGAAGTCGACGCCTGCGTCGAAGCCGCCGAGCGCATCGCCGCCTACGCCCGCAGCCTTTGAGTGTTGATTCCAGTCTTGCCAGCCCCAGCCTCCACACCATGACCACACAACTCCAGACCCTCATCGATCAGGCTTGGGACAACCGCGCCCAACTGAGTCCTGCCGCAGCGCCGGCTGAACTGCGTCAGGCGGTCGAGCATGTGCTCGACGAACTCAACGCCGGGCGTTTGCGCGTGGCCCAGAAAGTCGAAGGCGAATGGGTGACGCACCAATGGCTGAAGAAGGCCGTGCTGCTGAGTTTTCGCCTCACCGACAACACCATGATGCGCTCCGGCGACCTGCATTTCTTCGATAAGGTGCAAACCAAATTCAGCCGCCTGGGTGAAGAAGAGATGCGCGCAACCGGCGTGCGCGTGGTGCCGCCGGCCGTGGCGCGGCATGGCAGCTATCTGGCACCCGGCGTGGTGCTGATGCCGTCCTACGTCAACATCGGCGCCTATGTGGACAGCGGCACCATGGTCGATACCTGGTCCACGGTCGGCTCGTGCGCGCAGATCGGCAAGAACGTGCATCTGTCGGGCGGCGTCGGCATCGGCGGCGTGCTGGAGCCGGTGCAGGCCAACCCCACCATCATCGGCGACAACTGCTTCATCGGGGCGCGCTCGGAAGTGGTGGAAGGCGTCATCGTCGAAGACAACTGCGTCATCTCCATGGGCGTGTATATCGGCAAGTCCACCAAAATCTACGACCGCGCCACCGGCGAGGTGCATTACGGCCGCATTCCCGAGGGTTCGGTCGTGGTGTCGGGCAACCTGCCGAGCGCCGACGGCAAATACAGCCTGTATTGCGCCGTCATCGTCAAGCGCGTGGATGCCCAGACCCGCGCCAAGACGGCCATCAACGAATTGCTGCGCGACTGAGCCGCAAGGCCGACCCGGCGCTGCCGCGCACCACCAACCAGGGGGAGAAAGACATGTCGACGATGGAACGCCTGTTCAAGCTCATGGCCGAGAAAAAAGCCTCGGACATCTACATCAGTCCGCATGCTCCCATTCTCATCCGCATCAGCGGCCAGGCCGTGGCCATCAACCGCCAGGTGCTCACCCCGGAAGATCCGCCCAAACTGCTGGCCGAAATCGTCGATGCCAAACGCCAGCAGCAGTTGCAGGACGAGGGCGAGCTCAATATTGGACTGTCGCGCACCGGTATCGGCAGCTTCCGCCTGAGCGCCTTCATCCAGCGCGGCAGCGTGGCCATGGTGATCCGCTACATCCCGAGCGATATTCCGCCACTGGAGAGCTTGAATCTTCCCGGGGTGATGGCCGACCTGGTGATGGAAAAGCATGGCTTGATCCTGATGGTGGGCTCGACCGGCTCGGGCAAGAGCACGAGCCTGGCGGCCATGCTGGACCACCGCAATGCGCGCATGACCGGCCACATTCTCACGCTGGAGGAGCCGATCGAGTTCCTGTTCAAGAACAAGAAGTCCATCGTCAATCAGCGCGAGGTCGGCATCGACGCCAAGAGCCTTTCCGTTGGCTTGAAGAACGCGCTGCGCCAAGCACCCGACTGCATCATGATCGGTGAAATTCGTGACACCGAAACCATGACCGCGGCGTTGAACTACGCGCTCTCCGGCCATTTGTGCCTCAGCACCCTGCACGCCAACAACAGCTATCAGGCGCTCAATCGCATCCTCGGCTTTTACCCGCTGGACATGCGCCCCGCGCTGCTGTCCGATTTGTCCGCCGGCCTGCGCGCGGTGGTGTCTCAGCGCCTGCTACGGGCCACGGCCGGCGGCCTGACTCCGGCGGTGGAGGTGATGCTGAACACGCCGCTGATCCGCGAACTCATCGCCAAAGGCGATTTTTCGACCATCAAGGACACCATGGAAAAAACCATGGCCGAAGGATCGCAGACTTTCGAGCAGTGCCTGGCGCGCATGGTGGTGGAAGGCCAGGTTTCACGCGATGAGGCGCTGGCCTATGCCGACTCCCCCACCAACCTGATGTGGCGCTTGCAGAACGATTTTTCCAACCGCCCGACCAGCTCGCTGCCAGCCAACGCCATGCTCGATTCGGATGAGCCCTCGTTCCGCGAAATCTCGCTCGACCTCGGTGCCAACTGAGGTTTTCCCGCACATGACATCTCCCACCCGCAAACTCGCCGAAGCCTTGATTGCACGCCATTCCGTCACGCCTGCCGATGGTGGCTGCCAGGAGTTGCTGGCCGAGCGCCTGCGCCCCCTTGGCTTTGCCTGCGAGTTCATCGAGGCAGGGCCAGACGAATTCCGCGTGTGCAACCTTTGGGCGCTGCGCCCGGGGCAGGGCGGGGCGGATGCGCCGGTGCTGGTCTTCGCCGGCCATACCGATGTGGTGCCCACCGGGCCGCTGGAGCAATGGCACAGCGACCCCTTCATTCCCACCGAGCGTGACGGCAAGCTCTACGGCCGTGGCGCCGCTGACATGAAAACATCGCTGGCGGCGATGGTGGTTGCGGTTGAAGGCTTGCTCGCGGCGCAGCCGCAGCCGCAGGGCTCGATCGCCTTCCTGCTCACCAGCGACGAGGAAGGCCCGGCGCGCGACGGCACGGTGCGCGTGTGCGAGGCCTTGCAACGACGCGGACAGCGGCTCGACTGGTGCATCGTCGGCGAACCCACGTCTGTCTCCACCCTGGGCGACACGATCAAGAACGGCCGGCGCGGTTCACTCTCCGGGCGCCTCAGCGTGCATGGCGTGCAAGGGCATATTGCCTACCCGCATCTGGCGCAAAACCCCATCCATCTGGCCGCACCCGCACTGGCCGAGCTCGCCGCCATGCAGTGGGATGCCGGCAACGCCCATTTCCCGCCGACCAGTTGGCAGATGTCGAATATCCGCGCCGGCACCGGCGCCACCAACGTCATCCCCGGCGACCTGACGCTGGACTTCAACTTCCGCTTCTCCACCGAAGCCACGCCGCAATCCCTCAAGGACCGCGTGCACGCCGTGCTCGACCGCCACGGCCTGAACTACGCACTCGACTGGACCCTGGGCGGCGAGCCCTTCCTCACCCAGCCCGGCAGCTTGTCCGCCGCCCTGCAGGCCGCCATTGCGGCTGAAACCGGGCAGCATGCCGAGCTGTCCACCACAGGCGGCACGTCGGATGCGCGTTTCATCGCCAAGATCTGCCCGCAGGTGGTCGAGTTCGGGCCGCCCAACGCCAGCATCCACCAGATCGACGAGCATGTGGAACTGCGCTTCCTCGATCCTCTGGCCGCCATCTACCGGCGCACCCTCGAGGCGTTGGTGGCGTGAGCAAAGGGCACCCGGCCACACCGCGCTTCGGCGCAGTGTGGCAACGTGCAACGCACGAACTCCAGGCCGCCGGTTTGCACTTCGGCCATGGCGCCGCGACGGCCGAGGACGAAGCCGCCTGGCTGTTGATCCACGCCCTGGGCTGGCCGCTGATGGACAGCTTCGCGGCGTTCGACGCCTTGCTGCAGCGCGAAGTGCCTGCCGATGCCCACGCACGCTTCGACGCGCTGCTTGGCCAGCGCATCGCCACGCGCAAACCCGTCGCCTATCTGCTCGGCGAAGCCTGGCTGCAGGGCGAGCGCTTCCTCGTCGACGAACGCGTGATCGTGCCGCGCTCCTTCATCGCCGAACTGCTGCAGGACGGGCTGGATCCCTGGCTGCCTGCGCAGCCTCGACGCATTGCCGACATCTGCACCGGCAGCGGCTGTCTGGCCATCCTCGCCGCGCAGCGCTGGTCCGAGGCCCAGGTGCTTGGCACCGACATCTCGCCGGGCGCGCTCGACGTGGCGCGGGCCAACGTCGCGCTGCATGCCTTGCAGGACCGCGTGCAACTGCTGCAATCGGACGTGTTGAACGCCTTGCCCGGCGGTGTGCGTGAGCCGGTGCTGGAGCTGATGTTGTGCAACCCGCCCTACGTCAATGCCCAGAGCATGCGGGCGCTGCCGCAGGAATACCGTCACGAACCGGAGCTGGCCCTGGCCGGTGGTGCCGACGGCATGGACCTGGTGCGCCGTTTGCTGGCCGACGCGCCTTCGCGCCTCGCGCCGGAAGGCGTGCTGGTGGTCGAGATTGGCAACGAGCGCGCGCATTTCGAGGCGGCTTTCCCGCGCCTTCCCGTGGTCTGGTTGTCCACCAGTGGCGGCGACGATGCCGTGTTCCTGGTCGAGGCCGCGGCCTTGCGCAGCCCGGCATGATTCGCCTGCAAGCCCTCACCCTGCGGCGCGCCGCCAAAGTGGTGCTGGACAGCGCCGACCTCACCATTCACCCCGGTGAGAAGGTCGGCCTGGTTGGCGCCAACGGTGCCGGCAAATCGTCGCTGTTCGCGCTGCTGCTCGGCCACTTGCATGAAGACGGCGGCAGCCTCGATTTTCCCACCCACTGGCGTGTGGCCTCCGTCGCGCAGAACACGCCGGATTCGGATCTGGCGGCCACCGATTTCGTCTGCCAGGCCGATGCCGCCTTGCAGGAGGCCAACGCCGCGATGCGCGCCGCCGAAGCCGTGCACGACGGCATGGCCCTGGCCGCAGCCGCCGAGGCGCTGGAACTGGCCGACGGCTACACCGCCACCGCCCGCGCCGAGGCCTTGTTGCTGGGCCTGGGCTTCGCCCCCCAGGAATTGCAACAACCGGTGCGCGACTTCTCCGGCGGCTGGCGCATGCGCCTGGCCCTGGCCCAGGCCTTGTTTCAGCCCAGCGATTGCATGCTGCTGGACGAGCCCACCAACCATCTCGACCTCGACGCCCTGGTGTGGCTGGAGAACTGGCTGTCGCGCTACGCCGGCACCTTGATCGTCATCTCCCACGACCGCGAATTTCTCGACGCGGCAACCCGCGTCACCGTGCAACTCGAACACGGCAAACTGCAGCGCTTCGCTGGCGGCTACACCGATTTCGAGGAGCGTCGCGCCCAGCAGCTGGCGCAGCAGTCGCAGGCCTACAACAGGCAGCAGCAAGACATCGCCCATCTCACGCGCTTCGTCGATCGTTTCCGTGCCCAGGCGACCAAGGCAAAGCAGGCGCAAAGCCGGCTCAAGGCGCTGGAGCGCATGGAACGCCTGGCCCCGGCGATGCTGAGCAACCCCCTGCGTTTCGACTTCCTCAAGCCCGCGCGCCAGCCGCAACAACTGCTGCGGCTGCGCGGGGTGGACTGCGGCTACGCGCCAGGCCAACCCATCTTGCAGGGCGTGGAGCGCGACATCCTTGCCGGCGCGCGCATCGGCGTCCTGGGCGCCAACGGGCAGGGCAAATCCACCCTGGTCAAAACCCTGGCCGGATTGCTGCCGGCGCTGGCCGGCAAGGCGCAACCGGGGGTCGACGTGGTGGTGGGCTACTATGCCCAGCAGGAGATGGACGTGCTGCGCCCGGACGAATCACCCATGCAGCACCTCGCGCGCCTGGCCAAGCAGACCCAGCCGCAGACCACCACGCAGGACTGGCGCAACTGGCTGGGCCGCTTCCAGTTCAGTGGCGACATGGCCGAGCAGAGCGTGGGCTCGATGTCGGGTGGCGAGAAGGCGCGATTGCTGCTCGCCCTGCTGGTGTGGCAGCGCCCCAATGTGCTGCTGCTCGACGAGCCGACCAACCACCTCGACCTCGCCACGCGCGAAGCGCTGACCCTGGCCCTGCAGGAATTCGGCGGCGCCATGCTGCTGGTGTCGCACGACCGCGCCTTGTTGCGCGCCGCCTGCGACGACTACTGGCTGGTGGCCGACGGCACGGTGCAGACCTTCGAGGGCGATCTCGACGACTACCAGCGTTGGGTGCTGGAGCGTGCACGCGCCCGCATGCGTGACCGCGCGCAGGCTCCGGGCAGGGGTACGAACGGGGCCGGCGGTGCAGCCAGCAACGCAACCGACAGCACGGCCGACAACACAGCTGGCAGCGCGGCACCAGAGCCGGAGTCTGCCCAGGGGACCCGCAAGGACCAGCGTCGCCATGCGGCGCAGTCGCGTCAGCAGCTGGCGCAGCAGGCCAAGCCGCTGAAGAGCGAGCAAAGCCGTCTCGAAGCCGAGATGCGTGCACTTGAAACCGAGCAGGCCAGTCTGGAACGCAGCCTGTCGCAAGCGACGACGCAGGCAACCGAGCGTGTCGAGCAGGGCAAGCGCCTCAAGCAGGTGGCCGAGCGCCTGGCGCAATGCGAAGAGCGCTGGCTGGACATCGCCCAGGCCATCGAGGCGCTGCAGGCCTGAGGTGCAGACGGGGCAGGATGCAGACTTGAAAGCGTGATGAGGTCGCGGCTTGGAGCCGCAGTCGTCACAACGGCTTGCGCGCCGTGCGCCACAACAGCCAGGCAAAGCTGCCTGCCGCCAAGGCCAGCCCGGTCGTGTTCCCCATCCAGAAACCAGCCGCGCCTTGCAGCGCGGCCGGGCTGAACCCCAGGGTGTTGAACGCCAGCACATAGCCACCGCCCAGGCCCACACCCCATAACGACAGGGCGTAGAGCGCGCTGGGCAGCACCGCGATGTGATACGAGCGCAGCACGAAGGCGCTGCAAGCCTGCACCGCGTCGAACAACTGGTAAGCGGCGATGAAGAGGAAGAGGTGATAGGCCACGGCCTGCACCGCCCCATCCGGCGTGTACCAGGCCACGATGCTCGCGCGCCCGAACCAGACCACGGCGCCCAGGCTCATCGACAACAGCGCCGCCAGCCCCACGCCTCCCCAGGCCGCGTGCCGCGCCGCGGCCCCATGTCCGGCCCCCAGTTGCTGCGCCACCAGGGAGCCGGCGGCGATGGAGACCGACAGCGGCAACATGTACAGCACGGTGGCAAAATTGGCTGCGATCTGATGTCCCGCCAGTTCGGTGTCGCCCATGCGCGCAATGAACAGCGCCATGAACGTGAAGGCCGAAACTTCCACCAGCAGGCTCAGGCCGATGGGGCCACCCAGGCGCAACAATGGGCCTTGTTGCGCCCATGAGGGCCATTCCCAATGTCGCAAGGCCTCGAACGGCCGCAGCACGCGGCTGTGGCGATGTTGCAGCAGGGCAATGCCGAGCAGCAGCCATTGGGTGATGACGGTTGCCAGGGCGCAACCGGTGGCGCCGAGCGCTGGCAAGGCATGCAGACCAAAGCTGGCGGGCAGCAGGAACAGGGCGTTGAGCGCGAGCTTCAGCAGCAGCCCGCCGAGTTGCAGCAGGGTGACGAGCATGGGCCTGGAGATCGCCTGGCTGAGGGCGGTGTGGATGCGAAACATCAGCGCCGCTGGCAGGCCCAGCGCCAGGATTCGCAGATAGCGGTCGACCGCGGGGTCGTGCGACTGCCCGGCCAAGGACAGCAGGGGGTCGGGCCACAGCAGCACCACCATGCCCGCGAGGCAAAGCCCGGCGGCCAGCCACAGTCCCTGGCGAAAGGCCGAGCCGACCTGCTGCGGCGACCCCGCCCCATACGCTCGGCCCAGCGCCGGAAGCAAGGCCTGGGTGACACCCGCAAGCGCGACATACAGGGTGATGTAGATGGCCTGCCCGAGCGACAAGGTCGCCAGGTTGGCGGTGTTGGCATAGCGGCCGAGCATGACCGTATCGGCCACGCCGAAACCAATGATGGCGAGCTGGCCCATCAGCACGCCCGCAGTCAGGCGCAGCAGTGGCGCAACCGCCTTCATTCGGCGCTCGATCTGCGGTACAGGCTCAAGCGCTCGTCAGATTCACCGGGGCGGTGCCCGCTCCACACCAGCACGCCCCGTTCGGCCCGTCGCAGCGTCTGTTGCTCGGCCTGTGCGTTGGTCGCCGTGAGGTGTGTGTCCGAGGCTGGTGCGTTGTGCACTGGTGGTGCAATCAGGACGTAGGGGCAGCGGCCACCGCGCAGGCCCGGAACGAGGGTCGCCCGACTGAAATAGCCCATCAGCGCTTGCTGCGGCAAACTCAGGCCCAGGGTTTGCACACAAGGCGCAGGCAAGCCAGGCTGATGCTCGGCGCGCAACCGGCTTGCCAGTTGCAGGCCGAGCGGGCGGTAGGTGCTGGCGTAGTTCAGCACCGGCAGCCAAAGCAGCCCCACCAGGACCCACACCAGGGTCACGCCTCCGGCGGACAGCACCATGCCTTTCCAAAGCGGATGGCGGTGCCGCCCGGCGCGCCATGCCACCAGGGCAGCCCAGCCCGCCGTGGCGAGCAGGGCCAGCAAGGCGGGCAGCCAGGAGAAATGGGCGGTGAAGCCTGGGGCGAGCCGGGCGATATTGGCAGCCGGCTTGGCGGGAAACCCTGTGAGCATGGCCAGCCACAAGACCCAGACCACAAGGGCGAGCAAGCTGAAAAACATGAGCGAGAACCAGTCCAACGCCGCCATGCTGCCACGGCGCATGACCGGCAAGGCGAGAGCCGCCAGCGCTGCCGCCGGTGGCAGAACCAGCACCAGCGTTGCCGCGTTGCCCGGGGCCAGCAAGGCGGCAAGGGTGGCCAGCACCAGCAGTGCCAGCGGTGCGAGCACATGCCATTCCCCGAGCGATTCGCGCCAACGCCACACGGCCCATGCAGCCAGCGGCCACGCTGGCCAGACGAACCAGGCGAAGGTGCCGAGAAAATGCTGGAAGGCCGCCATGCTGGGCCAGCGTGCCACGGATTGTCCGTGTAGCAAAACCAGGACGCCGAGCGCGAAAGTCGCACTGCAGGACAGGGCGAAACCAGGGATGGGCCACTGTTTGAGACTGGGTTCAGTGCCCTGCTGTGCAACGACTACAAGAGGGTTGCGAAGAATTTCCAGGCCTTCCTTGCGTGAGGCCAGTTTCAGCATGAGCAAGCTCAGGGTCAGCGTGGTGAGCAGGGCGAGCCAGGGCGCTCCGCTTGCCGCGAGCGATAGCAAACCGAAGAACAGGGCCGCGGAGGCCAAAACCGCCCGAGTGGGCAGGAGTGAAAGACCCAACAGCACCCCGGTGGAGCCGGTGAGCTGCACCAGTTCGGGAATGGTTTCGTGGCCCCGGGCCAGCAGACCCAGGCAGGCCACGAGGCTGAGCAAAGCACCGTCGGCCATGGCGCGGGCATAGCTGCTTCTGGAAATGGCCGCGGCAAAAGCAGGCTGGACCGGCTGTGCCGTCTCGCGTTGCGCGAAATGGTAGGCGGCGTACCAGGTTTGCACCAAGACGAGGCCGAGCAGGATGATGAAAGGCAGGCGGCTGGCGGCAATGGTGCCGATCCACGGCCCGAGGCCGCGAATGCTGGCAGCCCCCAGCCAGTAGGGGAGCCAGCCACCGCCGACAGGCTGGCCATAGAGGCTGGGTGCCAACCAACTCGATTGGCCCTGCGCGATTTGCCACATCACGCCGAAGCTCAGGCCGTCACCTTTCCAGGGGTCGCGGCCGATGAAACCCGGCAGCACGTAAGCCACGCACAACAGCCACAGTGGCCAGCGCGGCAGTCTGGCGACGGCTTCGGCCGAGACCACGGGACGTGCCGGCGATTTCCCCTGGCCTGGGGTGGTGTTGGGCGAGTTCATGGTCCTGGCCAGGAAAGGCGTTGTTGGCGATTTTGCTCAATAAAAACGGGCAGCCAGGCTGCCCGTTTCGTGGATGCGCAACGCGTCGCCATGCGACCCGTCAGCAGCGTGTCGAAGGTTTACTTCTTCGCGGCGGCAGCCGCACGCGCGAATTTTTGGCGGAACTTGTCCACGCGACCACCCAGGGCGTCGACGCTCTTTTGCGTGCCGGTGTAGAAAGGGTGCGACTCGGATGAGGTGTCGAGCTTGAACAGCGGCAATTCACGGCCGTCGTCCATCTTCACGGTTTCGCGGGTTTGGGCGGTGGAGGGGATGACGAACTTGCTGCCGTTCGACAGATCGACGAAGCAGACGTCGCGGTATGCGGGGTGGATTCCAGATTTCATGGGGGTGGGTCCAAAAGTGAGGTCAGCCGCAGCGCAGACAACAAAGGAGGATGCGTGTCCGCTGTACTTAACCAAAAAAGCAATTATTTCATGAATTTGGCTTGATGCCAAAGCAGATCGTCGCGGCGGCCACGAGTCAGTCCGAAGTCCGGTGGCCAATGTTTCAGCCGCCCCGGCGCATCATGTCGAAGAACTCGGCGTTGTTCTTGGTCTGCTTCATTTTTTCGAGCAGGAACTCCATCGCCTCGATCTCGTCCATCGGGTAGAGCAGTTTGCGCAGAATCCACGCCTTTTGCAGGATGTCGGATTTGAGCAGCAATTCTTCGCGGCGGGTGCCGGAGCGGTTGAGCAGGATGGCCGGATACACCCGTTTTTCCGCCAAGCGGCGCTCGAGGTGGATTTCCATATTGCCGGTGCCCTTGAACTCCTCGTAGATCACCTCGTCCATGCGGCTGCCGGTGTCGGTCAGGGCGGTGCCGATGATGGTCAGCGAGCCGCCTTCCTCGATATTGCGCGCGGCGCCGAAGAAGCGCTTGGGCCGTTGCAGCGCGTTGGCGTCGACGCCGCCGGTGAGCACCTTGCCGGAGGCGGGAACCACGGTGTTGTAGGCGCGGGCCAGGCGGGTGATGGAGTCCAGCAGGATGACCACGTCCTTCTTCAGCTCCACCAGGCGCTTGGCTTTCTCGATCACCATCTCGGCCACTTGCACGTGGCGCAGCGCCGGCTCGTCGAAGGTGGAACTGATGACCTCGCCCTTGACCGAGCGCTGCATTTCGGTCACTTCTTCCGGACGCTCGTCGATCAGCAGCACGATGAGCACGGCCTCCGGGTGGTTGGCGGTGATGGCGTGGGCGATGGACTGCAGCATCACGGTCTTGCCGCTCTTGGGCGGCGCCACCAGCAGGCCGCGCTGGCCCTTGCCGATGGGGGCGATGATGTCGATGACGCGGCCGATGATGTTCTCCTCGGCCTTGATGTCGCGTTCGAGCTTGAGGTGTTCCGTCGGGAACAGCGGCGTCAAGTTCTCGAACATGATCTTGTTCTTGTTCTCCTCCGGGGTCACGCCGTTGACGCGGTCGACCTTGACCAGGGCGAAGTAACGCTCGCCGTCCTTGGGCACCCGCACCTCGCCCTCGATGGAATCGCCGGTGTGCAGGTTGAAGCGGCGGATCTGGCTCGGCGAGATGTAGATGTCGTCCGGCGAGCCGAGATAGTTCGACTCGGGGGCGCGCAGGAAGCCGAAACCGTCGGGCAAGACCTCCATCACGCCGTCGCCGAAGATTTGTTCGCCCGTGCGTGCGCGGCGCTTGAGGATGGCGAACATCAGCTCCTGCTTGCGCAGTCGGCTGGCGTTCTCGATCTCCAGGCCGGTTGCCATTTCGAGCAGCTGGGAGACGTGCATCGCTTTGAGGTCGGACAGGTGCATGGCAGGGGGCGAGGCAAGAGGGGGAGAGGTGTGCGCCGGACCGGGCTGTGCGGCAGGGACGTGACAATCGGATTCCGATCATCGGCCCTGTGCAGGCGCTCGTGGCAACGCTAGAAGAAAAAAGTTGGGGGAGATGCAGCACGGAAAACGGTGCATCGGGCGCTCTTAGCGCCGGAGCAACCCAATGGATGCGGGTTGCTCGCGTCTTGCAAAGGCATGGGGGCGGAGATCTCTGCCCCCATGCCATGAAACGCAATTATATATTCGCGTCCAGGAAGGTTGTCAGTTGTGACTTCGACAGGGCGCCAACCTTGGTCGCAGCCACTTCACCATTCTTGAACAGCATCAAGGTGGGAATGCCGCGGATGCCATATTTCGCCGGGATGCTACGGTTCTCATCCACGTTCACTTTCATGATGTTCAGGCGGCCCTGGTACTCACCGGCGATTTCGTCGAGGATGGGCGCCACCATGCGGCAGGGGCCGCACCATTCGGCCCAGTAATCGATCAACACGGGGGTCGTGGATTTGAGAACGTCGATGTCGAAAGACGCGTCGGTTGTTTGTTTGATGAGATCGCTCATATGAATTCCAGATCAGAAGGCGCCGACACGGACAGCGAGGCGCGGCCATTGCACAAGTCGATTGACGGGCCAGAGCCGGCCAATGGCCTCTATTTAACCCCGAATTCACATTTCTGGCAGAACGCGGCTCGCCAAATTGGGTTGTGGTTGCGACAGATCAGCATTTCGTCGATTGATTTGACCGTCATACTTCCCCAGGCGATGCACCAAGGACTGTTCCGCTCCGCCTGGCTCGGCCTGGCTCCAGCTGCATCGGTCTTGCCCCAGTTGCTGACCTTGAGCCAGATCCTGACGCTTCAGCGCTTGCAACTGGCAGGTCCGTCGGGGAGCGGGGCAGAGAACCTCGACCTGCAGGCCCTTGCCCTGGCCCAGCGCTGGCAGGCCGAGGGCCATTTGCCCAAGGCCTACCAGGCCGCCGCGCGGCTTGGTAGCCGCCTGGCCCTGGCTCGCGACGTCTTGCAGTTACGCGAACGATGGGCGCCACTCGCCCAGATGGCGCCCATCACAGCAGGTGCGTCAACCGAACACCGCATGGCAAGCGACCATGGCGTTGTCGCCGAGGCAGCATCCAGCCCGGATGACGGCGGCTGGATGCTGCGCATGGCCTTGCAGGAGATGCCGGCCGCCGCCTGGTGGAACGACGCTGCGCAACTCGATGCCTGGTGCGCGGCCCAGCGCGGCGCCCTGGTGCTGGTGCTGGCGGAGGAGCCGGAACCGCGCCTGCGCCGCCTGATGCAGTTGGCACAGGCGCGGGGTTTGCCGTTGCTGTGTCTGCAAGCCGGTTTCGGCCGGGGTTTTGGCCCGGCGCTGGCGCGTGCCAGTGGCTGTTTTCCGGCGGCCCACGCGAGCTTGTCGCGTGGTGAGGATTCGAACGGCGCGCAGTGGCTGAACGACTTGCACGGTCAGCAGCGCACAGCTTCGCTCAGCGCGGCAAGCTGTCCCTTACCGCCGCGCATGGCGCGCTTGTTGGCGCAGCGCTTGCTGTGGGGGAGGGGCAGCAAGCTGGAAGAGCAGGCGCAGGCCATCGTCGGGCTGGTCCTGCGTCAACGGGCAGCGTTGCCGCAGTCGCGCATGGCCCTGATCGCGCTCGACCGGCGCCTCGCGCGCCGCGTCAACGCCTTGCTCACCCGCGTTGGTTTGCCGGTGCGCGACGAAGCTGGCTGGCTGCTCTCCACCACGCGCGCAGCGGCCAGCCTGCAAGCCGTGTTCGAAGTGCTCGATGCGCAGGCCGGCAGCGATGCCATGCTCGACTTGCTCAAGCAGGCCGGCGTCGCCGCTGCCGCAGGCCTGGGGGCGAAGGACCTGGAGGCGATCGAGGTGGATGTGCGCGCCGCACGCCTGCTCGACGCACGCGCCTGGCGCGCCTGGGCCTTGCAGCAAGAAAGCCCGGCAGCCGGGCGGCACCGGCGCGTGCTCGACTGGCTTGGGGAATGCATGCGCCGCATGCGCAAACCGGGCAAACACCCGGTCGCAGGATGGGCCGATGCCTTGTTGCAGACCTTGCACAGCCTGGGCTTGGCGCAAGCCTGGAGCCAGGACGCTGCGGGAGCCCAAATCCTGGCTCTGCTGCAGGCGCAAGCGCAAGACCCGAGCACGGCCCACGCCGTCCATCTGCAGCAGAGCGACTATCTCGCCTGGCTGCGCCTGACACTGGAAGCCGCCGTGTTTCGTCCCGAGCCCGACGCGGCCGAGGGCGAGCACGGGCCGGCCGTTCACGTGCTGGCCTTGCGCGACGCCTTGCTGCGCCCCTGGGACATATGCATCCTGGCCGGTGCGGATGCTGGCAATCTCCCCGCCTGGCCGGATGCGCCGGGCGGGCTGGGCGACCAGGCCTGCAGTCAGTTGGGCCTGCCGACCCGTGGGGAGCGACGCACCCAGGCGGCTCAACTGGCCGTCAAACTCGTGCTCGGTTGCCGGCGCCTTGTCGTGTTCGAAGCGTCGCCACGCCCCGACCATCCAGGCCCCAGTCCCTTGCTGGAATTGTGGCGCTGGGCCATGGGCCGTTTTGGCCAGGCGCAATATCAATACATTTCCGCCATGCCCGGGCTGTCCATGGCTGACTTGCAAACGCTGGGAGTCGAGCCGCAGCGGGTTCCCACCGAGGCCACTGCGCCGCAGGCTCAGCCGGCGGCTCCGGCCGACATTCCCTCCCGCTGGTCACCCAGCGCCTACGCCGACTTGCGCGCCTGCCCTTACCGCTTTTTCGCCCGCCGGGTCCTGCGCCTGGCCGAGGACGACGATCTATTGCCCGATTTCTCCAAGCGCGATTTCGGCAACACGCTGCACCGCATCCTGGAGCAATTCCACCAGCAGCAGCCGGGGCTGGACTTGCCGACCAATCGTGACTTGCTCGACCGCATCGCGGCCGAAGCCTGGAGCAGCGCCGGCGCGCTGGCCGAGCCTTTTGCCGCCGCCTGGCCCGCCGTGCGCGACAACTATCTCGACTGGTTGCAGGCCTGGCGAGCGCAGGGCTGGGAGGCGCAGGGCGAGGAGCAGAGCCTGCGTCGGGTGATCGACATCGAAGCCGACCCGGCAGACGACGCGACCAGCGAAGGTGACGTGTTGCGGCTCGAAGGCCGTATCGACCGCATCGACCGGCGGGGTGCCGAACGTTACGCCCTCGACTACAAGACCGGCGACCCGCAGGCGCTGAAGTCGCGCATGAAACGCTACGCCGAAGACACCCAACTGTTGTGTTACGCGCTGCTGCTGGGTGCCGATGCGCCGGATGCCGGCTCCCGACAGCCTGCGGATGCCAGCCCTGCGCGCATCGCTGCCGGCTATCTGGTGGTCTCGGAACGGCGCGATCCCGAGCACACCGATGCCGCGACCGAACTGCCATGGGCGCCTGATGACTTGCGCGAGCAATCGGCGCAACTGTTGGCACAGATGCGCCGCGACTGGCGCGCGCTGCGCACAGGCCAGGCCATGCCTGCGCTTGGCGAGCCGCCCCTATGCGATCACTGCGAAGCACGCGGGCTGTGCCGGCGTGACCATCGGCCGTCGCCACAATCCGCACGCTCGCAGTCCACGCAGGGCGAGCGTGCATGAGCGCCCCCGCTTACGCCGCACAACTCCCGGGCCAGGACCAGGCCGCGCCGGTCACGCCCGAAACCTATGTGCGCCTGGCCTGCGACCCAGCCGCCTGCGTGGTGGTGCGCGCCTGCGCCGGTGCCGGCAAGACCTGGCTGCTGGTGGCGCGGCTGGCGCGCTGCCTGCTGGACGGCTACGCCCCGCAAGACGTGCTGGCCATCACCTTCACCCGCAAGGCCGCGGCTGAAATGCAGCAGCGCCTGCTGGAGTTGCTGCAGCACTGGAACCGGCTCGACGACCGGGCGCTGGCCGACGAGTTGGCGCGTCGCGGCCTGCCGCGTGCCGACGCCGCATTGCTGCAGCGGGCACGGGCGCTTTATCCCACGGTGCTCGCTGGCGGCACGCAGGCCACGGTCTCCACGTTTCACGGCTGGTTTGCGCAACTGCTGCGCGCCGCGCCTTTGCGCTTTGGCATTCCGCTGCATTTCGAGTTGATCGAGAACGAGAAGCCCTGGGTGCAGCAAGCCTGGCGCAGGCTGTTCGACAAGCTGCAAGCCGAGCCGGAGCTGCGTGCCGACTACCGCGCCCTGGTGGCTCGAACCGGACGCAGCACGGCGGCTCAACTGATGGAACTGGTGGTGCAGCGGCGCGGTGAATTCATGCTCGCCGCCCAGGCCGGCACCCTGGCGCAAGGGCTGGACGCGCCCGAGCCCGAAAGCTGGCCGGCCTGGCGCACGCGCAACCTGGCCGAATTGCGGCTGTGGGCGCAAGCCTGGGGCGCATGTGGCGGCGCGCATGCGCGCGAAGCGCTGCTCCATCTGCAGGCCGCGCTCGACGCGAGCGACGCGCAACAGGTGGGGGCTTTGCTGCGCAAGGTCATGCTCACGGCCCAGGGCGAGCCGCGCTCGGCGCGCAATCTGGCGACCAGGGCGGTGCAGCTCGAAATGCTCAGGCTTGGCCTGGAAGGCGACCCCGTGGGCCGCTGGGACACGCTGGCGAGCGACTGCCTGGGCGTGGTGCAGGCGCACGACGCGCTCGACA
Source organism: Thiomonas sp. (assembly GCF_054608695.1). Classification (NCBI taxonomy): domain Bacteria; kingdom Pseudomonadati; phylum Pseudomonadota; class Betaproteobacteria; order Burkholderiales; genus Thiomonas; species Thiomonas sp. The sequence goes on along the minus strand of NZ_JBTRXV010000011.1, from coordinate 15,678 downwards.
TCGAAACCATCCACGCCTGGGCCTTGCGCCTCGGGGCGGAACTGCTGGGCTGCTACGAGCAGTTGAAGGCCGAGCGCGGCCTGCTCGACTTCAGCGACCTGGAGTTGCACGCCCGCACCTTGCTGGCCGATGCCGATGTCTCGGCCTGGGTGCAGACCCGGCTCGACCGCCGATACCGCCAGGTGCTGATCGACGAATTCCAGGACACCAACCCGGTGCAGTGGCAGGCCCTGCAGGCGTGGCTCTCGGCCTATGCCGGCGACGCGCAGCGCCCCTCGGTGTTCATCGTTGGCGACGACAAGCAGTCGATTTACCGCTTTCGCCGCGCCGACCCGCAGGTGTTCGAGGCCGCGGCCAGCTTTCTGCGCCAGGGCTTTGGTGCCGTGCTGCTCTCGGCGCAGCACACCCGCAGGCTGTCGCTCGCGGTGCTGGATTGGGTCAATGCGGTGTTCGCCCAGGCCCCCGCCATGGCCTTCATCGCGCACACGACCGAGAGCCGGGTGCGGGGCCATACCGCCTTGCTGCCCGCGCCCGCAACGCAAGGTGAAGCGGCAGCTGCCGCCACGCCGGCACAGTTCATGGAAACCGCCCCGCGCGTGCGCGACACCCTGACCGAGCCCGACGTGGATGCCGAGATCGGCAAGGTCGAGCACGACGCCCGGCGCGTGGCCGCACTGTTGCGCGAGCTGATGCAGCGTCCCTGCGTGGAAGACGCCCATGGCCGACTGCGCCCAGCCAGACCGGGCGATGTGTTGCTGCTGCTGCGCAAGCGCAAGGACCGCATGGACCTGTACCTGCGCGCCTTGCTTGCGGCCGGCATTCCCGCCGCAGCGGGCGACAGCGAGGCCAGTCTGCTCGACACCATCGAAGCCCAGGATCTGCTGGCTTTGCTGAGCGTGCTGGTGTCGCCCGGCGGCAATCTGGACCTGGCGCAGGTGCTCAAGTCGCCCATCGGCGGACTGGTGGATGACGATTTGCTCGCGCTGGCCCGCTGCGCGCGCGAAACCCGGCAGAGCTGGTGGCAGGCGGCGCAAACCCTGGCCGAGCGCGACGCGGCCATGCCCGCGCTGCGCCGCTTCATGACCCTGGCCGAGGGCTGGATGGCCCTGCTCGGCAGCCTGCCGCCGCATGACCTGCTCGACCGCATCGTCGCCGAGGGCCAACTGCGCCAACGCTATGCCCAGGCCGTGCCGGCAACCATGCGGGCGCAGAGCCTGGCGCAGATCGATGCCTTTGTGCATCTCGCGCTGGACATGGACGGCGGCCGCTTCCTCACCCCCTACGCCTTCGTGCGCAAGCTCAAACGCGGCCTGGCTCGGGCGCCTCTGCCCGAACTGCACGTTGGAGCGTATCCCCAGGCCCATGCTGCGCAGCAGCCGTCCCCCGAGGAGGATGGGGATACCTGGGGCGGCCCGGCGTCTCCCCATGACGTGGTCCGCCTGTCGACCATCCACGGCGCGAAGGGTCTGGAGGCCAATATCGTCATCCTGGCCGATGCCGACTCCCGTCCTGCCGCTAACGGCCCTTCGGTGCTGTTGCATTGGCCGGCCGAGCAGACGCATCCGCTGCATTTTTCCTTGCAACTTTCGTCCAAGCGCCTGCATCCGGCCCAGCGGCAGTTGGTGCAAGCCGAGCTGGATGTAGCCGAGCGCGAAGACTGGAACCTGCTTTATGTGGCCATGACCCGCGCCCGCCAACAACTCTGGGTCACCAGCTTGCCGATGCGCGGCCAGGCACAGTGGAGCCAGCGCCTGGCCGTGGGGGCGGGTGCAACTCCAGCCGCCGTGGCCGATGCGTTTCCCAAGCTGCCGGATGGCGCAGGGCAGGGCGCCATCGAGCCGCAGGCCCCAGCCACTTCGCCGGCGATGCCCATCGAGATCCCCTGGTTGGGCAGGCCGCAAACCGCGCCAGCGGCAAGCCCGGCCAATGCCCCCCAGGCTGACATGCGCGCCACGCGCATCGGCATTGCCCTGCATGCCTTGCTGCAGTCCGCCAGCGCCACGGCCCGGCCCGATGCCGTGATCGAGGCCCTGGATGCGCCAGGCGTTGCCCTGCAGCTCGGGCTGGACGCGGACGAGGCGCAGGCTGCCATTCACGCGGCCCTGCGCATCGTGCGCTCGCCACAGGCCAGCATGTACTTCGATGCGGCGCACATTCGCTGGGCGCGCAACGAGGTGGAGGTTGCGTGGAATGCACAGGCCGGAGGCGAGCCCGGCTGGGGGCGCATCGACCGCCTGGTCGAACTCGATGACGCCGTTTGGGTGCTGGACTACAAGCTTGCAGCCAGCAGCCTGCAAACCGAACACTACGCTCCCATCCTCGCCCGCTATGCTCAGGCCTGCGCCAGCCTGCGCCCCGGCAAGCGGGTGCGGGTGGCGCTGATTGCGGGCGATGGCTCGGTGCTGGAATGGCAGGTGCCCGAGGCCATCAACGCGCCACGGCCTGAGTCGCCTCGGAGCGCGTAGAGGCCGCGGCTGGAGCCCCCGCCTTGCTGGCATCCGCCTCGCCCAGCAGCACGCACATGCGCTCGCGCAGTGCCGTCATCTGCTGCTGCAGCTGCTTGCGCATGAACCACGGCCCCAACAACGGCGGCAGCCAGGTGCGCGGGTGCAGTTGGGCGGTGTAGTGCACCGCGCTGCCGCCAGCCTGCGCTCTCACCTCGGCGCGACCTTGCGAATCGAGATTGCCGTGGATTGTGAACCACGTTGCCACATGCCCGCGCAAGGTGATGTCGAGCGTGCTGCGCAGCGTCAGCCGAAAGGGCTCGATGCCGCTGCGCCCCACCTGCAGCACCCGCAGGCTGTCGCCATCGGCCGCGAGCACTTCGCTGCGTTCCATGCCAGGTATGTAGCTGGCCATCGCGTTGTAATCGGTCATGGCTTGCCAGGCCATCTGCACCGGCACAGGCGCAAAAAAGCGCACGGCCATATCGAAGTGTTTCGGCAGCGCAGCGGGTTCGAGCCGCAGTTGCAAGGGGTGCTGCTGCAATGTGGCGCGGCAACGCGAGGTGGCAGCCAAGGCGGTTGACGATGCGGGAATGGCTTCGGACGCGGGTGCTTGAAGCAGCGCGGGCGCGCTTAGAGCCGGCGCCAGCGCCCCGGCGGGGCCGGAAGCGGCGGGCGTTGCGGGCAGCGTTGCCGCATCAACCGGCATGCAGGCCGATGCAAGGCAGCACAGAGCAACGGCCAAGGTCTGCGGCATCCACGATGGGGCCTCATCAGGCAGAGGGCGGATGCGTTGCATACGCCGCATTGTGCTCGGCCTTTCGCCCAGCTCAGCGCGCACGGGACGACGACGCCCGGGTGGGGCGTCAGGGCGAAATGGGGAGGGGAGGTTGACGAGCCGTTCCCCCGGCACTTGCAGTAAACGGCTGTGGCTGCTCCGTTCCCGGCCTGACCAGGTTCACCGCGCCGCAATGCGGGGCGGCCCGTCAACCAGCATTGTAGGCGGGCCGGTCGATGGTCTGCCCTTGCCCATGCCCGGACGGGTTTTCGCCCCCTACAATCCGCTGCATGTCCAGTACCGTGCTGGCGCGGAAATGGCGCCCTAAAACCTTCTCCACCCTGGTCGGCCAGGACCATGTGGTGCGTGCCCTGACCCATGCGCTGGAACAACGCCGCCTGCACCACGCCTACCTCTTCACCGGCACGCGTGGCGTGGGCAAAACCACCATTGCGCGCATCCTGGCGAAGTCGCTCAATTGCACCGGGGCGGACGGGCAGGGCGGCATCACGGCAGAACCCTGTGGCGTCTGCCAGGCCTGCACCGAGATCGACGCTGGCCGCTTTGTCGACTACATCGAGCTCGACGCCGCCTCGAACCGTGGCGTGGACGACATGACCCGGCTGCTGGAGCAGGCCGTCTACAAACCCACCTCGGGGCGCTTCAAGGTCTACATGATCGACGAAGTGCACATGCTCTCCAACCACGCGTTCAACGCCATGTTGAAAACGCTGGAAGAGCCGCCCGAGTCGGTGAAGTTCGTGCTCGCCACCACCGACCCGCAGAAGGTGCCGGTCACGGTGCTCAGCCGTTGCCTGCAGTTCAGCCTCAAGTCCATGCCGCCGGCGGCCATTGCCGGGCATCTGCAGCAGGTGCTGCAGGCGGAAGGCGTGGCTTGCGAACCGCAGGCGCTGCAGGCCATCGGCCGCGCCGCGCATGGCTCGATGCGCGATGCCCTGTCACTCACCGACCAGGCCATCGCCTACAGCGCCGGCAGCATCACCGCCGAGGCTGTGCGGCAGATGCTGGGTGCGGTGGACGCCGGCTATCTGTTCGACCTGCTGCGCGCCCTGGCTGCCGCTGACGGTGCCGCCTTGCTGCAACTGGCCGACGACATGGATGCACGCGGGTTGTCCTTCCCCGCCGCGCTGGAGGAACTGGCCTCGCTGCTGCAGCGCATTGCCGTGGTGCAAGTGGTGCCACAGGCGCTGGATGCCGCAGATCCCGATGGCGCTGCGCTGCGCGAATTGGCCGCGGCCTTGAGCCCGGAACTCGTGCAACTGGCCTACAGCATGGTGTTGCATGGCCGGGGCGAGTTGGCGCTGGCGCCGGACGAGCATGCCGGTTTTTGCATGGTGCTGCTGCGCCTGCTGGCCTTCGCGCCGGTGGGCACCCAGGGTGCCAACCTTGCCATCGGACAGGGCGACCAGAGCCGTTCGGCTGCAGAGGCAACGACAGCCCCTCAAGCAACGGCCGCAACGGCTGCACCCTCGGCTGCTCTTGCCGCCGATATCGTCACGATCGCCTCCGTCATGCCTCCCAAGGTTGAGGTACAGGCTGATGCGGCCAGCACCGTGCATGCCGTCGCCGAAACGCAGGCGTCGTACACGCCGCTTGCAACGGCTGCGCTGCCAGCGGCTGAGCCGCCCGCAAGCTCCGCACCGGCGCTTGCCGACGCCTCCAGTGCACCGTTCCCGGGTCCCGAGGTCGATTGGCCCAGCCTGGCCCAGCGCCTGGAAGTCGTCGCCCTGGCGCGCAGCCTCGCGTTGCAAAGCCAGTGGATGGGTGCCGAGGGCGACTGCTGGAGCCTGCGTGTGCCCAGCGAACAATTCACCCGTGCCGGCGCGCTGGACAAACTCCAGGCCGTGTTGAGCGCGACCGTGGGCCGGCCCATCAGCCTGCAGATCGAGGTGGGCGCGGTGCGCGACAGCGCCAGCCTGCGTGCCGCCGCCGCTCGGGCACAGCGGCAGCAAGAGGCCGAGTCCACCATTGCCGCCGATCCGCTGGTGCGACAGTTGATGGAAGACCTGGGCGCACAGATCGTGCCCGGTTCGGTGCGCCCGCTCGACGCCTGAACCCGCTGTCGTTCCATTCCCGCCATCCCCTTCCACATTCCCAACGAGGACCCAACCCATGTTCAACAAAGGACAACTCTCCGGCCTGATGAAACAGGCTCAGCAGATGCAGGACAACATGAAGCGCGTGCAGGATGAGCTCGGCAACATCGAAGTCGAGGGCCAGTCCGGCGCCGGACTGGTGAAGGTGCTCATGACCTGCAAATACAACGTGCGCCGCGTCGCCATCGATCCCAGCCTGGTGGGCGACGACCGCGACATGCTCGAAGACCTGGTGACCGCCGCCTTCAACGACGCCGTGCGCAAGGCCGAGGCCACATCCCAGGAAAAAATGGCGGCCGTCACCGCCGGCATGCCCCTGCCTCCCGGCATGAAGCTGCCGTTCTGAATTTGCGCGCCGTGTCTGCTCCTGGCGGCCGTGCAGGCCCACCCGGCCTGTCATGGAACCGCCGCAAGGCGGTGCTGCGATGAGCGCTTCCCAGCTCACCCAGGTTGCCACGCTCGACGCCCTGATCGACGCACTGCGCAGCCTGCCCGGCGTCGGCCCCAAGTCCGCAGCGCGCATGGCCTTTCATCTGCTGCAGCACGACCGCGACGCAGCCTCGCGCCTGGCCGGCGCCCTGACCCAGGCGCTGGGCAGCATCCGGCGTTGCAGCCGCTGCAACACCTACACCGAGCGAGAGGTTTGCGCCACCTGCGCCGACCCCAAGCGCGACCGGCGCCTGCTGTGCATCGTGGAAAGCCCGGCCGACCAGGCCGCGGTGGAGCAAACCCTCACCTACCGCGGTCTGTACTTCGTGCTCATGGGGCATTTGAGCCCGCTCGACGGCGTGGGCCCCAAGGACATCGGCCTGGATCTGCTGGTGCAGCGCTTGAAGAGCGACGAGGTGGAGGAAATCATTCTCGCCACCAACTTCACCAACGAGGGCGAGGCCACCGCCCATGTGATTGCCGAAACCCTGAGGCCGCTCGACCTGCGCATCACCCGCCTGGCGCGCGGCGTACCGGCGGGCGCCGAGCTGGAATATGTCGACCTCGGCACCATCGCCCGCGCCCTGGTGGACCGGCGCGGCGCTTGAGAACGAGGGCGGGTTTCACCACCGCGCCGCTCCAGTGAAGCTGCAGTCATGGCCGAGCGCTGGCTGCAGGTTGCCGTTAGCATCGGTTCCAGTTCTCTCCTTACCTCCACCTGTGTCGCCGCCATGCCCATCACCCGCCGCCAGACCCTGCAATGGGCCTCCAGCCTGCTGCTCGGAGCCAGCCCCTTCGCCAGTTCGACCGCAACTCCGGCCAGCGCCGCCGCATCCAGCCCGGGTGAACGTGCCGGCCAACTGAGCTTGTTCGCCGGGCAGATTCAGCTCCATGGCCATACCGACGGCCCCGTGGGCAAAGCCACGTTCTTCGACCCGCGCGGCCTGGCCGTGGATCCGCGCAACGGGGACATCATCCTCGCCGACGCTGCCAATGCCCTGATTCGCCGCATCACCCCGGCCGGCGAGGTCAGCACCTTGGCCGGAGGCGCCGAAGACCGCGTCAACAAGGATGGCCCGGCGCTGCAAGCGCGCTTCGTCGGCCCCGACGCCTTGGCGGTGGCGCTTGATGGCACCATTTACATCGCCGATTCCTACGCCAACACCATTCGCGTGCTGCGCAACGGCGAGGTGTCCACGCTGGCCGGGCAGGTGGGGCGCCAGGGGTATGCCGACGGGCAGGGTACGGCCGCGCAGTTCAACCATCCGGTGGGCATCGCGGTGGACCCTCGCACCGGCGACGTGCTGGTGGCCGACGCCTACAACAACACCCTGCGGCGCATCAGCCCCAAGGGGCGCGTGCGCACCATCGGCGGGCAGCCGGGGGTGAACGACCATCGCGACGGCTTGCTGAAGCAGGCGTTGTTCAACACGCCCGTGGGTATTGCCGTGGCGCCCGACGGCACCATCTATGTCAGCGAATTCTTCAACCAGGACGTGCGCAAGATCACCCCGCAGGGCATGGTCGGCACCCTGGCTGGCAACCCGGCCAAGCGGGGGGACACCGATGGGCGGGGCACTGCCGCGCTGTTTCGCAAACCGCAGCAACTCTGTCTCGACGCGCATGGCAACATCATTCTGGCTGATGGCGGCAACCACAAGGTGCGCCGCATCACGCCCGCCGGCGAGGTCACGACCCTCGCCGGCCAGGGCCAGCTCGACAAGGTGGAACTCGGCCCCTTGCCGGGCGCGCTCATCACGCCTTATGGCGTGGCGCCGGGGCCGCAAGGCAGCGTGCTGGTCAGCAGCGGCGAGGCCGTGTTGCGCATCACCCAAGCCGCTTGAATCGGCACGCTGACGGGTCTCAACCGCCCGTCACCGCCGGTTGCGCCGGTTCGAACTGGCTGAGGTCGACGCGGGGTTTGGGTTTCCAGCCGCGCTTGTGGTGTTCCACCACCACATTGGTGTAGATGCCGCCACGCACATACCACTGGGCCGTGACGCGCAGGAAACGCGGGGCGATGGCTTTCACCAGATCGCCCAGAATGGTGTTGGTCACTTTTTCGTGGAAAGCGCCCTCGTTGCGGTAGCTCCACATATAGAGCTTGAGGCTCTTGAGTTCCACGCATTTCTTGTCGGGAATGATGTCGAGCACGATGCGGGCGAAATCCGGCTGGCCGGTGAGCGGGCACAGGCAGGTGAACTCGGGCACCTGCATATGAATGTGGTAGTCGCGCTCGGTGGCCGGGTTGGGGAAGGTCTGCAGAGTCTTGCTGGGTTGGCTGCTCATGGGGGTTGGAAAGGGTCGGGGGTAGGGCGGATGAAGTGCGGAATGAAGGGCCGATGAAGGGGCTTGATGCGGCGTACTGGCAGGCCGCATGCGGGTTGCGGCATCGTGCAAACCCGAATTATCCGAGGCCTTGGCGGCGGCTTCGGCGGCGGAGCCTGTACGGGATGAGCGCCGGGCGGATGCTATCATCCAAAAAAGGCCTTGAATCAGACTATTTTACTTTGTAAATCAATAACTTACTCACGTGCGCCTGTCCTGGATCAAGCTCGCCGGATTCAAGTCCTTTGCCGACCCCGTGGCCTTTCAAATGCCCGGGCAACGCATTGGCGTGGTCGGGCCGAATGGCTGCGGCAAGTCCAACATCATCGACGCGGTGCGCTGGGTGCTGGGCGAGTCCAAGGCCTCGGAGTTGCGTGGCGAGTCCATGCAGGACGTGATCTTCAGCGGCAGCAGCACGCGCAAGCCGGCCGGGCGCTGCAGCGTGGAACTGGTGTTCGACAACAGCGAGCATCGCATCACCGGAAACTGGGGCCAGTTCACCGAAATCGCCGTCAAGCGCGTGCTCACCCGCGACGGCGCCTCCAGTTATTTCATCAACAACCAAGTCGTGCGCCGGCGCGACGTGCAGGACATTTTCCTCGGCACGGGGCTGGGGCCGCGCGCCTACGCCATCATCGGCCAGGGCACCATCACCCGCATTCTCGAATCGCGCCCGGAAGAATTGCGCGTCATGCTGGAAGAAGCGGCCGGCGTGTCGAAGTACAAGGAACGCCGGCGCGAAACCGAGAACCGCCTGCACGGCACGCGTGAAAACCTGCTGCGCGTGCATGACATCCTGCGCGAATTGAATGCGCAGCTCGACAAGCTGGAGCAGCAGGCCGCCGTGGCGCAGCAGTACCAGCAGTTGCAGCAGCAGCTCGAAACCAGCCAGCATGGCTTGTGGCTGCTGCGCTGGCAGGAAGCCCAGGCAAGGCAGACCCGCATTGCCGCCGAGGCTGGCCAGGCGGTGAATGCGCTGGAGGCGCAAACCGCGCAGTTGCGTGCCGCCGAGGCCGAGCTGGAAACCCTGCGCCAGGCGCAATACGCCGCGAGTGACGCGCTCAATGCCGCGCAAGCCGAGCTGTACGCGGCACAGGCGCAAGTGGCTCGGCTGGAGACGGAAATCCGCTATGTCGTCGAGGCGCGCGACCGCGCCCTGCGCAGCCAGATCGAGCTGGGCGCCGAGCAGTCGCAGTGGTTGGCAAGGCAGCAGGCGGCGCAGCAGGATGCCGCGTCCGCCGGAACCGAGATGGCCGAAGCCGAGCTGCTGCAGGCCGAAGCTGAGGCCCGGGTGGTGGAGCAGGGCGAGCAAACTCCTGCGCTCGAAGCGCGGCTGAGCGATGCCCAGATGCGGGCCGCCGAGCAGCGCGCCCAGGCGGCGGCAGCGCAACAGCGCCTGCAAGCCGAGGCCGAGCGCCAGCGCGCCCTCGGCCAGCAAGCCCAGCAGATTGAACAACGCCTGCAGCGCCTGCAGGCCGAACGCCGCGCCGTGCAGCGCCCCGACAGCCTGCGCCTTGGCGATTTGAACGCGCAGCAAAGTCGCCTTGGCGACGAGCGCGACGAAGCCGAAGCCCGGCTGCAGGCTTTGCAGGAACAACTGCCCGGGCTGCAGGACGCGCGCCAACTGCAGCAGGCTGCAGCGCAGCAGGCAGCCGCCGAGCTTGGCTCCAGCACCGCGCGGCTGCATGCGCTCAAGGCCTTGCAGGACAAGGTGATGACCGAGGGCCGCATTCAGCCCTGGTTGGCGCGGCATGGTCTGGACACCCTGGCCCGGCTTTGGACCCGCATCCACATCGAACCCGGCTGGGAGACTGCGCTCGAAGCCGCCTTGCGCGAGCGCTTGGCAGCTCTGGAGGTGCGCGGGCTCGACGCCATGGCCGGTTTCGCCGCCGACCCGCCTCCGGCCAAGCTGGTGTTTTTCGCCGCGCCACAGGCCGCCGCCCCCATCCCAGCCACGATGGACCTGCAGCCCCTGGCCGCATTGCTGCGCCATGTCGACCCCGGCCTGCGCGCCGTGCTCGACGACTGGCTGGCCGGTGTCTTCACCGCCGACTCCATGCTGCAAGCCATGCAGCGCCGTGCCAGCCTGCCGCCGGGCGCCATGCTGGTGACGCGTGATGGCCATGCCGCCACGCGCCACAGCGTGAGCCTGTACGCCGCCGACAGCGAACAGGCCGGCATGCTGGCGCGTGCCCAGGAGATTGAAAACCTGGAACGCCAGACCAAGGCGCAGCAACTCATGGCCGACGGCTCCCGCAGCGCCGCGCTGCAGGCTGAAGCCGCCTGGACCCAGGCGCAGGAGCAAGCCACCGCCGAGGGGCGTCGGCTGCAGGCGCTGACCCAGCAATTCCACGCCGTGCAGGTGGAATGGCTCAAGCTGCAGCAGCAGGAGCAGGAGTCAACCGCGCGCGCCGAACGGCTCGACACCGACCTCGCCGAACTGGTCGCGCAGGGTGACGAACTCGCCGCCGCACAGGCCGAGAGCGAAGCGCGTTTCGAGCAGCTCGACGCCGAACTCGGGCGATGCCAGCAGGATCAGGCCGACCTCGACGGCGAGGCCCTGCGCGAACAGGCCGCGCTCAACGAGGCCCGCGCCAAGCTGCGCGCGCTGGAGCAGCAGCAGGCCGAAGCCGGTTACGCCATTCGCAGCCTGCAGCAACGCCAAGCGGATGCCCAGCGCATGGCGGCCACCGCGCAGCAGCACCTCGGCGAAGTGGCCGTGCGGCTGCTGGGCGTGGAAGGTGAACTGGCGCGTCTGAGCGGCCAGACCGCCAGCGCCGGTTTGCAGGACGCCCTCGCCGTCCAGCAGGCCAGCCAGGAGCGGCTGGCGCTGCGCCGTGCCGAGCATGACGAAATTGCCGCACGCCTGCGCGCCCTGGAGGAAAGCCGCCTGCGCCTGGAGCGTGAGGCCGAACCGCTGCGCGCCGCCATCAATGCCCGCCAGCTCGACGAGCAGGAAGCCCGGCTGCAGGGCGAGCAGTTCCAGCAGATGCTGGCCGACGCTCAGGTGGACCTTGAGCAACTGGCCGCAAGCCTGCCGCAAGGCGTGCAACCCGAGCAGCTGGGCCGCGACACGCAACGCCTGCAGCGCGACATTGCCGCCCTGGGTGCGGTGAATCTGGCCGCGCTCGACGAACTAGGCCAGGCGCGCGAGCGCAAGCAATTTCTCGACGCGCAAGTGGCCGACCTGGAGCAGGCCTCCGGCACGCTGGAAGACGCCATCCGCAAGATCGACAGTGAAACCCGCGGGCAACTGCGCCTGACCTTCGACGCCGTGAACGAGCATTTCGGCCGCCTGTTCCCGCAGCTCTTCGGCGGCGGCGCGGCCAGGCTGGTCATGACCGGCGAGGAAATACTCGATGCCGGCGTGCAGGTCATGGCCCAGCCACCGGGCAAGCGCAACAGCTCCATCCACATGCTGTCGGGCGGCGAGAAGGCGCTCACCGCCATTGCCCTGGTGTTCGGCATCTTCCACCTCAACCCCGCGCCGTTCTGCATTCTTGACGAGGTCGATGCACCGCTGGACGATTCCAACACGGAGCGTTTTGCCCAGCTCGTGCGCTCCATGTCCGATGCGATTCAGTTCCTGTTCATCTCGCACAATAAGATTGCCATGGAAATGGCCGAGCAGTTGGTGGGCGTGACCATGCAGGAGCAAGGCGTGTCGCGCATCGTTGCGGTGGATATGGACACCGCGGCGCATATGGCCGAAGCGGTGGCTTGATGGCGGTCTGAATGGTGGCCTGAATGTGGTGGTGGTGAGCGCAGCGGGCATTGCGTCCAGGCCACAGCGGCCATGTGCACAAGGCGCGCAGCAACACCGGAACCAAGCCAGCCTGCATGGTCTTAGCTCCATCACCAACGAATACGAACGAGGACGAACACATGGGTCAATTGCAGCAGGCCTTGCTGGTGGTGGGGGCGCTGATCATCGCCGCCGTGGTGGCGCTCAACCTTTGGCAATCCTGGCAGTTGCGGCGCCGCCGGGCGCGGCCGGAAACCAGTTCGCCGCCTATCAAGCCGTCATCGGGCAGTGAGCTGCGCGCGATGGAACACGGCCAGCGCGAACCAGAACTGGACGACCGGCCCGAACGCGTCGAACCCGAGCTGGCGCCGGTCGAGCCGGGCCGAACGCGAGCCCCCGCGCCGCATATCGACCCCTTGATCGACGCCATCGTCAGCTTCCTGTTCGAGCTGCCCGTGCCCGGCGAGGCCCTGCAGCAACGCTTGCCGCGCAGCTCACGTGCAGGCACCAAGCCCATGCTGTTCGAGGGGCGCAACGCGCAGTCGGGCCTGTGGGAAGCCCTGCAACCCGGCGCACGCTATGTCGAGCTGCAGGCAGCCGTGCAGCTGGCCAGCCGCAGCGGCCCGCTCAACGCCATCGAGTACTCCGAGTTCGTCACCAAATGCCATGCCCTCGGCGAGGCCCTGGGCGCCGCGCCCGACCTGCCCGATATGGCCGAGGCGTTGGAGCAGGCGCGCGATCTCGACAATTTTGCCGCCGCCAACGACGCGCAACTGTCCATCAACCTGCAGGCGCAGGGCGTGGCCTGGGGCGTGGACTATCTGCGCCAGCAGGCTCAGGCTGCAGGCTTCACCACGACCCTGTCGGCCGGTCGGCTTGCGCTGGTGGATGTCATGCCGGCATCGGCCGAGCCTGGCGAGACGGACATTGCCGAGCCCGGTCGGCCCGTATCGATGGTGCAACTCCAGTTCGACGCTCAAGCCGCCCTGGCCGACAACCCGGAAATGCCGGTGAGCCGTGCCACCCTCCTGCTCGACGTGCCCCAAGTGCCACAAGCCCTGCGGCCGTTTGCGCGCATGCGCGAGGCCGCGCAGCGCCTGGGTCAGGCCCTGGATGCGAAACAGGTCGACGACAACGGCGCACCGCTCTCGCCCACCTCGCTCGACCAGATCGAGCAGCAATTGCAACGACTCTACGCAGCGCTCGACGCCCGCAGCCTGCCAGCTGGAACCGCCACCACGCAACGACTGTTCAGCTAGTGTCCTGAATTCCCAATTCAGGACACTAGCTGCCGACATGGGCGCAGCCCCGCGGCCGCTTCCACGTTTGCCTCCACGCCACATGTCTCAAGCACAAGCTCCGCAATCCGCATCGCTCTTTGCCGACCCGGCGGCCCGCGCTGCCGCGTTGCGCGCCGAACTCACCCGCCTCGACCACGCCTACTACGTGCTCGACGCCCCGCTCGTTCCCGACGCCGACTACGACACCCTGTTCTGCGAGTTGCAGGCACTCGAAGCCGCGCACCCCGAGCTGCGCACGCCCGACTCGCCCACCCAGCGCGTGGGCGGTGCGCCGCTGCCGCAATTCGCCCCGGTGCGCCACGCCGTGCCGATGCTGTCCATCCAGACCGAGACGGACACCACGCCGCAAGGGGCGGCCGCGTTCGATCAACGGGTGCGCAACAAACTGGCCTTGAGCGCGGACGACGCCCCGGTGACCTACAACGCCGAACTCAAGTTCGACGGCCTCGCCATCAATCTGCGCTATGAGCACGGGACCCTGGTGCAGGCCGCCACCCGTGGCGATGGCGAGACCGGCGAGGATGTGACACAGAACGTACGCACCATCCGCAGCGTGCCGCTGCAACTGCACACCACCCATCCGCCGGCAGTGCTGGAAGTGCGTGGCGAGGCGCTGATGAAGCGCGCCGACTTCGAGCGCTACAACGAGCGCCAGCGCGCCAAGGGTCTGCCCACCCTGGTCAACCCGCGCAACGGTGCGGCAGGCAGCATTCGCCAGCTCGACCCCACGATTGCCGCGCAGCGTCCGCTGGCCTTCTACGCCTATGGCTGGGGCGAAATCGTCGGCTGGGCGCATCAGCCCGACACCTATCACGCCATGCTCGATGCGCTGGCCGCCATGGGCCTGCCGGTCGCAGAGCAACGCGTGCACGGCCCCGGCGCGCAGACCCTCATCGACTTCCACGGCCGCATCGCCACTGAACGCGACAGCCTGCCGTTCGACATCGACGGCGTGGTCTACAAGGTCGACAGCCTTGCGCTGCAGGCCGAACTCGGCTTTCGCAACCGCGAGCCGGTTTGGGCCGTGGCGCATAAATACCCCGCGCAAGAGCGCAGCACCCGCGTGCTGGCCATCGACATTCAGGTGGGCCGCACGGGCAAGCTCACCCCGGTGGCCAAGCTGGAGCCGGTGTTCGTCGGCGGCGTCACCGTCACCAACGCCACGCTGCACAACGAAGACGAAGTGCGCCGCAAAGACGTGCGCGTGGGTGATACCGTCATCGTGCGCCGGGCGGGGGACGTGATTCCCGAAGTGGTGAGCGTGCTGCTCGATCAACGCCCCGCCAACGCGGGCCAGCCCTTCGACCTCGACAAGCAACTCGGCGGCCACTGCCCGGTGTGCGGCTCGGCCATCGTGCGCGAAGAGGGCGGGGCCGACTGGCGCTGCACCGGCGGCTTGTTCTGTGCCGCGCAACGCAAACAGGCCGTCCTGCATTACGCCAGCCGCCGAGCCATGGACATCGAAGGCCTGGGCGAAAAACTGGTCGATCAACTGGTGGACGGCGGCATCGTCAACGTCCTGCCAGACCTCTACCGCCTCGATTTGCTCAAGCTCGCCGCGCTCGACCGCATGGCCGACAAAAGCGCCACCAATCTGCTCGACGCGCTGCAAGCCAGCAAGTCCACCACCTTGCCGCGCTTCGTCTATGCGCTGGGCATCCGCCAGGTCGGTGAGGCCACCGCCAAGGAACTCGCCCACCATTTCGGCAGCCTCGACGCCCTGATGGACGCCAGCCTGGAACAACTCCAGGCCGTGTCCGACGTCGGCCCGGTCGTGGCCCAAAGCATCCGCACCTTCTTCGACCAGCCGCACAACCGCGAAGTCGTCGAACAACTCCGCGCCTGCGGCGTGCATTGGGACGAATCCGCCCCTGCCGAGCCCGCAGCGTCCAACCCCCTCGCCGGAAAAACCTTCGTCCTCACCGGCACCCTGCCGACGATGAGCCGCGAAGAAGCGAAAGAACGCATCGAAGCAGCGGGCGGAAAAGTGGCGGTGTCGGTGTCGAAGAAAACCGATTATGTTGTTGCTGGGGCCGAGGCTGGGAGCAAACTCGCCAAGGCGCAGGAGTTGGGGATCGCAGTGCTTGGCCAAGAAGGCTTGATGACCTTACTCGATCATGATGGAGCCGCAGACCAGGGCGCCTGAAGTTTTCTCAGCACCAACCTCTGTGGCGCCAAGATCGAAATAGTCTGACCCGCATCGAACTGTCCCCCTGTTTCTTTTCGTGGCCATCGTGCATATCCCATCGGGTATCCTTGGGCACGATGTCTATCCGACGATCTACATCGCGTTAGGGCCTGTTAACACAAACTGCGAAGTCCATCGACCACCAGCACGAAGCTGAGGAAGCCGAGGAACATCGCGTCAAGTTTTTCGAACCGAGAAAAGATGCGCCGGAAACCCTTCAGGCGCCGGAACAGGCGCTCGATTTCGTTGCGGCGCTTGTACATCTCTCGGTCGTAATCCCATGGCTCAATGCGCGTCTTCAGTGGCGGCACCACTGGGATGAAGCCAAGATCCAGAGCCAGTTGGCGC
>NZ_JBTRXV010000010.1:0-73066 GCF_054608695.1 Thiomonas sp. | reverse complement strand
TGTGGCACCTGCGCCAGCGGCGGCTCGATGTACACCGGCGCGAACACCTCCTCGGCCTCACGCGCCTGCTCGCTCACCATATCGGCCTCGCGCTCCTGCAAGGCCTGGGCGCCGGCATGCCGATCCTGCGCCTGGGCACGGCGCTCGTGCCAGCGCACCCAGACCTGTTCGATGCGGGCGCCCACGCGCTCGGCAGCATCGGCCCAGCTCATCTGCGCGTACCACGACAGCGACAGCAGGAACACCGCCAACAGCACGATGGCGCTGCCGGTGAAACCCAGCAACTGCTGCGCCAGACCGCCCAGCCAGTTGCCCACCACGCCGCCTGCGGCAGCCGGCAGATAAACCTTGAGGCCATAGAGCCGCGTGGCCTCGAGCGCCGCGCTGGACAGCGGCAGCAGCCCCAGCGCGGCCACCGAACCCACCTTGGCCAGCCAGCCGCGCGGTGCGGCTTGCACCTGTGCGTGGGCACGGCGCCAGGCGCGCAGCAAGGCCAGCAGGCCCATGGGCAGCAGCCAGAGCGCCGAAAAACCCAGCAGGAAATAGAGGATGTCAGCCGTCCAGGCTCCAGCCGCGCCGACCAGATTGGCCGTGCCCTGGGCGGCGGCCGCGCCCGAAGTGGACCAGGACGGGTCGTTGCGGTGGTAGCTGAACATGGCCAGCAGCAGCAGCAGCCAGGCGATGGCGCCAGCCACCAGGCGGATTTCAGCCAGCAGCCGACTTTTACGTGTGCCGGGCTGGCCTGGATGGGCGGCGCCTGCCCTTGGAAATGTGAACCAACTCAAAATTTTGATCAAAATAGCTCACAAGAAAATAAAGGACCGTTCCCGAGTTGTGCTGACCTCCGGAGGCAGGCCGCTTGCGCACGGTTGGGCGCGCTCAGAGCAAGGATGCGATATGGTCGCGCACGATGGTGGTGCCGTCCTCGCGTTCGACCACCAGCCCCTGCTGCTCGAAGTCTTTCATGACGCGGCTGACCATCTCGCGCGAGGCGCCCACCATCTTTGCCAGATCCTGGCGCGACAGCTTGGTGCGGATGATGCGCTCGGCACCCTCTTCCTCGCCCATTTCCATTAACGCACGCGCCACGCGTCCGTAGACATCCATCAGCGCCAGCGACTCGATCTTGCTGTCCGCGCGGCGCAGGCGGTGCACCAGACCACGCATGATGGAAAACGACATGCTGGTGTTTTCCGGCAGGCTCTGCAGGAAGGCCACACGGCCCAGCATGAGCACGTCGGTCTGCACCTCGGCGCTGACCGTGGCGGAATGCGGCTCGCCGTCGATCAGGCTCATTTCACCGACGTGGTCGCCGGGATGCAGCACCGCAAGAATCACTTCCCGCCCCTTGGAGTCGACGCTCAACACCCGCGCCCGGCCGGCGAGGATGATGAACAGTGCGTTCGAGCGCCCGCCCTGCTCAACCAGGCATTCGCCACGTTTGTAGCGCTTCTTGACGATGGACTGCGACAGCGTCCATGCCTGCGCCTCGGTCAGTACCGAGAACATGGGTACGCGCCGCACCAGATCGATATTAGAAATCGCTGCCATCTTCACTCCTGGAGATGATTGGATGCTAACCCAGACCCTGCCGGGACCGAACCGGCCACAGCCCTTGCGCCAGGGCTTTCACCGCCCGGGCAAGAACTCGGGCCATGTCCAAAGAGGAGCAAGCAACCGTCGGGCAGAAAATCCGGGTGAACCCTAAAATGATGGGCTGTCCTGGTGCCGCCGCGGGCATACCCACGCGAGCATGGCACCCTCCCACTTCACAGGCCCATCATGAGCAATCAGCACGCCAAAGTCCTCATTCTCGGTTCCGGTCCCGCCGGCTATTCAGCCGCGGTCTATGCGGCGCGTGCCAACCTCAAGCCCATGCTCATCACCGGCATGGCCCAGGGCGGGCAGCTGATGACCACCACCGAGGTGGACAACTGGCCGGCCGACGTCGACGGCGTCCAAGGCCCGGATCTGATGGCGCGCTTCGAAGCCCATGCCAAGCGTTTCGACACCGAAATCGTCTTCGACCACATCCACACGGTGGATTTCAGCGCCAAGCCCTACACCCTCACCGGCGACAGCGGCAGCTACACCTGCGACGCCCTCATCATCGCCACCGGCGCTTCGGCCAAGTACCTGGGGCTGGACAGTGAACAAGCTTTCATGGGCAAAGGGGTGTCGGGCTGCGCCACCTGCGACGGTTTTTTCTACCGCGACCAGCCGGTGTGCGTGGTGGGCGGCGGCAACACCGCGGTGGAAGAGGCGCTGTACCTGACGGGCATCGCCAGCAAGGTCACGGTCATTCACCGCCGCGACAAGTTCCGCGCCGAACCCATCCTGATCGACCGGCTGATGGAACGGGTGAAGGAAGGCAAGGCCGAACTCAAATTGTGGAGTGAACTCGATGCGGTGCTGGGCGACGCCAGCGGCGTGACCGGCGTGCGCATTCGCGACAGCAAGACCGGCGCCAAGACCGAGCTCGCGCTCAGCGGCTGCTTCATCGCCATCGGCCACCAGCCCAACACCGAAATCTTCCAGGGCAAGCTGACGATGGAGAACGGCTACATCATCACCCAGGGCGGCTTGAACGGCATGGCCACCGCCACCAGCGTGCCCGGCGTGTTCGCCGCGGGCGATGTGCAGGACCATGTGTATCGCCAAGCCATCACCAGCGCCGGCACCGGCTGCATGGCCGCGCTCGACGCCCAGCGCTACCTGGAAAACGAAGGCGCTTGACCTGCGGTTCAGTTTCATGTCAGTCTCCCTCGGCAGGCTGGGGTTGCAGCCATAACAACGACGGAGACCGACATGCACACAGCCGCAAAGGCTTTTCTCGACGCGCGCGACACCTTGCTGCGCCTGCGTAGCGACCACTCCAAAGCGCAGTCCGCATTCCATTGGCCACAGCCAGTGCAGTTCAACTGGGCGCTGGACTACTTCGACCCGATGGCGCGCGGCAATGCGCAGACGGCCCTGTGGATCGTCGAAGAAGACGGCGCCGAGGCGCGCTACAGCTTCGACACCATGCATCTGCGCAGCCAGCGCATGGCACATGTCCTGCGCGCCCACGGCGTGAGCCGTGGCGACCGCGTCATGCTCATGCTGCCCAACTGCGTGGAGCTGTGGGATGCGATGCTGGCTTGCATCAAGCTCGGCGCGGTGATGATTCCGGCCACCACCCTGCTCACCGCCGACGATCTGGCCGACCGCATCGCCCGCGCCGGCATTGCCCACGTGCTGACCACCGCGCCTGACGCCGCCAAGTTCGACGCCCTGCCTGCCACGGCGATGCAAACCGTGCGCGGGCGTTTTTGCACCGGCGCGCATGCATCGTGGATCCGCCTGCAAGACGCGAGCGAAGCACCCGCCGACTTCGCCCCGGACGGAGCCACCACCGCCGCCGACCCGCTGCTGCTCTATTTCACCTCGGGCACCACCTCGCGGCCCAAGCTGGTGCAGCACAGCCACATCAGCTACCCCATCGGCCACCTGTCCACCATGTACTGGATCGGCCTGCAGCCCGGTGATGTGCACTGGAACATCAGCTCACCCGGCTGGGCCAAGCATGCGTGGAGCTGCTTTTTCGCGCCGTGGAACGCCGCAGCCTGCATCTTCGTCTTCAACCAGGCCCGCTTCAACGCCGACGCCGCGCTGGACGCCGCTGCGCGCTGCGGCGTCACCACCCTGTGCGCTCCGCCCACGGTCTGGCGCCTGTTCATCCAGCAGGATCTCAAGCGCTACGCGGTGAAATTCCGCGAGCTGGTGGGCGCGGGCGAGCCGCTCAACCCCGAAATCATTGCCCGGGTGCAAGCCGCCTGGGGCATCACCATCCGCGACGGCTATGGGCAAACCGAAACCTGCTGCATGGTCGGCAACGCTCCTGGCCAGCCGCTGCAACCCGGCGCGATGGGCCGTCCGCTGCCTGGCTGGCGCCTCGAACTGCTGGACCCCGACGGTCGCCCTGCCGACGAAGGCGAAGTCTGCGTCGCACTCGACCCGCGCCCGGTGGGGCTGATGGCAGGCTACGCCGGCGACGCCGAGAAAACCGCGCAAGCCATGCACCACGGCTACTACCACACGGGTGACGTGGCGCAGCGCAACGCCGACGGCAGCTTCACCTTCGTCGGCCGCATCGACGACGTGTTCAAAGCCTCCGACTACCGCATCAGCCCCTTCGAGCTGGAAAGCGTGCTCATCGCCCACCCGGCAGTGGCCGAGGCCGCCGTCGTCCCCAGCCCCGACCCGGTACGTCTCGCCGTGCCCAAGGCCTTCATCGCCTGCCGCACCGGCTTCGAGCCCAGCCGCGAGCTGGCGCTCGACGTGCTGCGCTATGCCCGCGAGCATCTGGCCGCCTACAAGCGGATACGGCGCATCGAGTTTTACGAACTGCCCAAAACCATCTCGGGCAAGATTCGCCGGGTCGAGTTGCGCACCCTGGAACAGGGCAGCATCAAGAACGGCGACCGGCGCGCCGGCGAGTATTGGGAAGACGACTTTCCCGACCTGCGCGGCTGAGCGCGCGGCAGGTTATGACCAAGCGGGTCGCCGGGCGGGACGGGTGCGGCGGCGCTCAGGCTGCGGCATGCGGGGTCTCCTGCGGCAGAGGCGCCAGCAGAAAATGCTCGCGGTAATGCAGCAGTTCGTCGATGGACTCGTGGATGTCGGCCAGCGCCGTGTGCTCCTGGCGCTTCTTGAACGCCGCGCTCACCTCCGGGCGCCAGCGCTTGGCCAGCTCCTTCAAGGTGCTCACGTCCAGGTTGCGGTAATGGAAATAGGCCTCCAGCCGCGGCATGCCACGCGCCATGAAACGCCGGTCCTGGCAGATGGAGTTGCCGCACATCGGGCTCTTGCCGGCCGGCACATAACGGGCGATGAAGTCCAGCAGCTCCTGCTCGGCCTGCGCCTCGTTCAGCGTGCTGGCCGCCACCTTGGCGATCAGGCCGGAGCGGCCGTGCGTGCCCTTGTTCCAGGCGTCCATGCCGTCCATCACCTCGGCGCTCTGGTGCACCACCAGCACCGGGCCTTCCGCCCGCACGCGCACTTGCGCATCGGTGACGACGACGGCCACTTCGATGATGCGATCGGTGTCGGGGTTGAGCCCGGTCATTTCCATATCCACCCACAACAGGTTGGACTCATGCGGGGCGAGGACGGTGGATGCGTTGGCGAGGCTCATGCGGGCGGACGGTTGGGATTTTGGGAAAGGTGGGGAACGCCCCGGGCAGGGTCTTGCCGGAGCAGGGCACAGCGCCGCAAGCACAGTGAAATAATGCAGCTTGCACGGCCTTCAAGCGCAACCCGGACCGGGCCTGCCACCGTGAACGCTTCCAGGATTTTCGCATGAGCCCTCAAGACATCCCGCTGCTGTGGTCTGCACTGTTCGCCAGCGCACTGGTCCTGGGCACGGGCCTGAAGCTCTGGCTGGCCACGCGGCAGATTCGCCATGTGCAGGCACATCGCGCCCAAGTGCCCGAAGCTTTTGCTGCAGTCATCGAGCTGCCCACGCACCAGAAGGCCGCCGATTACACGGTGGCGCGTGCCCGTTTCGGCATGTGGCACACCCTGTTCTCCGCCGCCCTGCTGCTGGGCTGGACCCTGCTCGGCGGCCTGCAGTGGCTGGCTGATTTCAATACCGCCCACTTCGGCACCCACCTGGGCGCGCAACTGCTGCTGCTGATTGAATTCGCCCTCATTGCCGCCGTGATCGACCTGCCCTGGGACTTGTGGCAGACCTTCCGGCTCGAAGCCCGTTTCGGCTTCAACCGCAACACCCCGGCGCTGTTCCTGGGCGACATGCTGAAGAACCTGCTGGTCTCGGCCGTGCTCATGCTGCCGCTGGCCGCCCTGGTGCTGTGGCTGATGCAGGCCAGCCCGCTGTGGTGGCTGTGGGCCTGGACCGCGTTCGCTGCGTTCAGTCTGGCGATGATGGTGGTGTTCCCCATGTTCATCGCCCCGCTGTTCAACCGCTTCGAGCCCTTGGCCGAGGGTGAAGTGAAGGGCCGCGCGCAGGCGCTGATGCAACGCTGCGACTTCGCCCTGCAAGGCCTGTATGTGATGGACGGCTCGCGCCGCAGCGCCCACGCCAACGCCTATTTCACCGGTCTGGGCGCCGCACGCCGCGTGGTGCTGTTCGACACCCTGCTCAAGCAGCTCGATGCGGCGCAGATCGAGGCCGTGCTGGCGCATGAGGTGGGCCACTACAAGCGCCGCCACATCCAGCAGCGCCTGTTCACCACGCTGCTGCTGAGTCTCGCCGGATTCGCCTTGCTCGGCTGGCTGGCCAGCAAGGTGTGGTTCTACACCGGCCTGGGCTATACGCCCAACTTGCTCGGTGGCAATGCCGCGGTGGCACTCATTCTGTTCATGCTGGCCCTGCCGGTGTTCGGCGTGTTTTTCACGCCGCTGGGTGCAAGCTGGTCGCGCAAGCACGAATTCGAAGCCGATGCCTACGCCGCCGAGCACAGCGACGCGCGCCAGCTGGGCGCAGCCCTGATACGCATGTATCAGGACAACGCCTCCACCCTCACACCCGACCCGCTCTACGTGCGCTTCTACTACAGCCACCCACCCGCGCTGCAGCGCCTGGCGCGCATGGGGGCGCTTGCAGCGTTGTCCACGCCGGGCGCAACAAGGCCGCGGTCGAATGACGGCCTGCCGCAGGCCGGTCACGCCGCATGAGCCTGACGGAGCCTTGCCATGATGACGCTTGACCAATTGCTGCAGGACCATTGCCAGGCGCTCGAGGGCCGCCCCCTCGCCGCAGCCGAGGTGCTGAAACAGCTCGGCGTCCTGCCTGAGTGGCGGCACAAAGATGGCTCGATTCAGCGCAGCTACGCCTTCCGCGACTATTTCGACACCATCGCCTTCGTCAACGCGCTGGCCTGGATCGTGCATCGGGAAGACCATCACCCCGACCTGAGCGTGCATTACAACCGCTGCGTCGTCGCCTTCAACACCCATTCGGTCGGCGGCATTTCACGCAACGACTTCATCTGCGCGGCCAAGGCGGATGCGCTGTACGCGCAGCGGCCTTTTGTCTGACTCCGGGCCACGCGAGCGCATGTCAGGCCCGGCCCTGCAGCCCGCACGCATCGTCGCGGCGTTCGGCCGCAGCTATCTGGCCGACGCCGGCGAACAAGCCGCACTGCCCTGCGTGGCGCGCGGCAAACGCAGCGAAGCGGTGTGCGGCGACCAGGTGCTGTTGCGCCTGGGGCAAGACCCCGCGGTGATCGAATCCATCCTGCCGCGCCGCAATGCCCTGTGGCGGCAAGACGCCTGGCGCAGCAAGATGTTCGCCGCCAATCTCGACCTGGTGCTGGTGGTCACGGCTTCGGAGCCCACGCCCAACCTCGAACTGGTGGGGCGCGCGCTCATCGCGGCTCAAGCCGAGGGCATTCCGAGTGCTTTGGTGCTCAACAAATGCGAACTGCCCAGCGCCGCGCGGTTGCGCGAACAGCTTCAGCCGCTGCAGGCCGCCGGTTATCCCCTCATCGAACTCTCGGCCAAACAGGCCCCCGAGCAGGCCGCGCAAACCTTGCGCTCCTGGTTGGATGGGCGCACCGGCATGCTCATCGGTGCATCGGGCGTCGGCAAATCCACCCTGGCCAACGCCCTGGTGCCGGGCTTGCGGGCGCAGACCCAGACCATTTCCGCTGCGCTCAACGCCGGACGCCACACCACCACGGCCACACGGCTGTACCCACTGCACGGCCTCCAGCCCCACAGCGCCCTGCTCGATTCGCCCGGCTTCCAGGCCTTCGGCCTGAATCAATTGTCGGTGTCGCAGTTGCAACACGCTCTGCCTGAAATAGCCAGGCTCAACGGCGACTGCCGTTTCAACAATTGCACCCATCGCCAGGAGCCCGGTTGCGCGGTGCGCTCTGCGGTGGACAGCGGGCAACTGTCACCGTCTCGCTACGCGCTGTATCTGCGGGTGCTGCAGGAATTGCTGGGCGAGTCCAGCGTGAAGGTGTGATGCCATGAAACGCCTGCGTGTGGCGCCGAACCTGGTGATCGCCACCATGTGGGCCGATGCGCTCAACGCCGCCGGCTACCCGGCCCAAGTGTTCTCGCGCTATCTCTCCAGCATCGCCGGTGAAATTCCACCGGACCAAGCCCTGCCCGCCGTCTGGGTGATGGACGCCGCGCACGCGCCGGCCGCACTCGCGCTGCTGGATGCGTTGGAGCGGCCGCAGCACAGCCCCGCCTGGGTGTGTGCGCAATGCGGCGAACGCCACATCGGCGCCTTCAGCCAGTGCTGGAACTGCGGGGCGCAGCGCCCGTTGTGAGAGCCCCAGACCTGACGCCTGCGCGTCAGGTCCACCCGCAGTGGATGAGCATGGACCAGCGAATAGGCCTGCGCCTGTTGCGCGCCATGCGAATGGCCTCGGCGCATGCTCTGCGCCGAGCCTCCCGAGAAAACTTGGGAGCGGCCCTGCGTTTTCTCATGCGACGGGCCGGCGCGGCCGCCACAAAGCCGCCAGCAGGAATAGAAAGATGATGGCGTAGACGCTGGTGGTCCCCAGCACATCGCCCTTGTTGCCGGTAAAGCCCGGTCCGTACGGCCCGCCGAAACCCTCGGCCGTGGTCCACAACACCAGCGAATAAACCAGGCCCAAGACCAGCGCGATGCGCAGCCATTTGAGCGGCAGCCAGTGGGCAAACAAGACGCTGATCGCCACGGCGCTCTCCGTCAGTGCCGCCAGCACGGCAAACACGAAAGGCCCGATGGCCTGCATGAGGAGGATGAACAACGCAATCCAGCTCACGATCCAGCTAGGCTGCCCGGCCTGGGCCGCGCTGAAAAAGCTCGCAATCTGTCCCAGAAAGCCGGGCTGCCATTTCCACCACGCATCAAAGGCCCAGAGCGCGCCGAACAGCAGAAAGGCCAGGCGCAAGGCCTCGCGCGAAGGCGCCCTGGCTTCGCCCTGCCACCAGCTCGCCCCTTGCCAGGCGCGGGTGAGCAGAATGACGACGAAACCCAGCGCATAAACAATCGCCGTACCCGGATCGGTCGCGCCCGAAACATAGGGCCCACCCAGGCCGCCGATGGTGCTCCACAGAAAGAGCTCGTACACCAGTCCCAGCCATCCCAGGGCGGGGAAACCAAGGCCAGTCAGCAGGCCCAGCGTGAGCAAGGTCTCGATGCCGAACATCAAGGCCAAAGCCCGGCCCGGACCGACGAACTGGAACACCGCGAGCACCTGAGCAGCCCATTGCCCAAGCCATGCCGGTTGGCCCGTGGCTTGCGCAGCGTGCAGCATGTCGGGAATGAATTGCGCGGCATAAGCCGGGTTGAAATGCAGCAGCAGATTGACGAGAAAGAACAGGCCGAACAAGATGCGCACCGCCCCGAGCAGGCGTGCCTGGGTCGGGTGATGCGGGCCGGTGTGGTGCAGCGGATGGTCGGCACGCCAGTCTGACCGCCGGGCCGCGCCCAGAGGGTGCGCATCGGCCTGGCCCGCGGACGGGTTTTGCACGGAAAGGGTGGTGATGTTTCGTGTCATGTTCCACCTCGAAGATGGGCTGCAGGACCAGCTCACAGCCATCCTGGACAACCCTTGGTGAGTTTTGACGATGATGCGATGACGGGCTTAAGTTTGGCTTAGGGCGGCGCTGAACGTCAGCCGTCGAGCCGGCCCAGCAGCAGAAACTCCATCAGCGCCTTTTGCGCATGCAGGCGGTTCTCGGCCTCGTCCCACACCACGCTCTGCGGCCCGTCGATGACGCCGGCCTCGACCTCTTCGCCGCGGTGCGCCGGCAGGCAGTGCATGAACAGGGCCTGAGGGTCGGCACGACGCATCATGGCCTCGCTCACCATGAAGCCCTGGAAGGCCTTCAGGCGCGCGGCATTCTCGGCTTCGTAGCCCATGCTGGTCCAGACGTCGGTGGTGACGAGATGCGCCCCGGCGCAAGCCTCGGCCGGGTCGGCGAAGCAGCGCAGCTGCGCCTGTTCTGCGGCACTGACGGGGTAGTCGGCGCGGTTCAGGTCGACGCCATAGCCTGGGGGACCGGCGAAATGCACTTTGAAGCCCAGGATGGCCGCAGCCTGCAGCCAGCTGTAGAGCATATTGTTGGCATCACCCACCCAGGCCACGGTTTTGCCCTGGATGCTGCCGCGGTACTCGATGAAGGTGAACACGTCGGCCAGAATCTGGCAAGGGTGGAATTCGTTGGTCAGGCCGTTGATGACGGGCACGCGCGAGTGCGCGGCGAAGCGCTCGACGATGTCCTGCCCATAGGTGCGGATCATCACCAGATCGACCATGCGCGAAAACACCTGCGCCGCGTCCTCGATGGGTTCGCCGCGCCCGAGCTGGCTATCGCGGGTGTTGATATAGATGGCCGCGCCGCCGAGCTGGTGCATGCCCGCTTCGAAACTCAAGCGCGTGCGGGTGGAATGCTTCTCGAAAATCATCGCCAGCGTACGGTCCACCAGCGGCTGGTGGATTTCGTAGCGTTTGAACTTGGCCTTGATCAGCGCGGTACGCGCAAACACATACGCATACTCGTCGGCGGTGAGATCGCTGAACTGCAGATAGTGACGCGGGCTGTGACTGGACGGCATGGTGGGGGCCTGTGAAAGCACGTTTGGCACGTGGCGATCAGGCTGCGGCCTGATCGGCGGCCAAGAAGCGCTGAATCAGCGGCACCAGAATGGCGAGCAGTTGTTCCGCCTCCTCCTGACGCAGGATCAGCGGCGGCAACAAGCGAATCACACTGTCTTGCGTGACGTTGATGAGCAGACCCTCCTGCAACGCCTGCTTCACCAACACACCGCAGGGGCGGTCGAGTTCGACGCCGATCATCAGTCCCGCGCCGCGCACCGCGACCAGGCCGGGAAAACCGCCGAGCTGCCTGCGAAACTGTTCCTGCATCCAGCGACCGATGCGCTGGGCGTTGTCCATCAGGCCCTCGTCCTCGATGATGGACAGGGTTTCCAGGGCCGCACGGCACGCCAGGGGATTGCCACCGAACGTCGTGCCATGCTGGCCGGGGCCGAAGGTCGTCGCGGCTTCGCCGTAGGCCAGCAAGGCGCCGATGGGCACGCCCGAGGCCAGCCCCTTGGCCAGCGCGATGACATCGGGCCGCACCCCGGCCCACTGGTGGGCGAACCACTTGCCGGTGCGACCGGTGCCGCATTGCACCTCGTCGATCATCAGCAACCAGCCACGCTCGTCGCAAATGCGGCGCAGAAAACACAGGTAATCCGCCTGCGCCGGGTTGATACCGCCCTCGCCTTGAATGGCCTCGATGAAGACGGCGCTCACTTGGGGATGGCTTGCAGCCACCTCGCGAATTGCCGCTTCATCGTTCAGCGCAACGCGCACGAAACCCTCGACCAGGGGCTCAAAACCCTTTTGCACCTTGGGATTGCCGGTTGCCGAAAGCGTCGCCAGCGAACGGCCATGGAAAGCGCGCTCAAAAACGATGATTTCAGGCCGATCCATCTCATGCTTGTGTCCCCACAACCGCGCCAGCTTGATGGCAGCTTCGTTCGCCTCCAGGCCCGAGTTGCAGAAAAACGCCCGATCGGCGCCTGAAATGGCGCAGAGGCGATCGGCCAGTTGGTCCTGCAAGGGAATTTCGTACAAATTCGACGTATGGATCAGCTTGCCGATCTGATCGCTCAATGCCGCGACCAGACGGGGATGGGCATGCCCCACGGTGTTGACGGCGATGCCGCTCAAGCCGTCCAGATAGCGCCGGCCGTCACGGTCCCACAGCCAAGCACCCTGACCATGGGTCAAGGCCAGGGGCAAACGTGCATAGGTGTTCATCAGATGGCCGGGCATGCGCTTCTCCTGGAGCAAAAAAACAACAGCCCGCAAATTGCGTTTCCATCGCAAGCGCAGGCCTGAATTTAATTATAGGCAGGCCCATGGGAGGACTCACCCGAACGGCCAACGCCGTTTGCCGGACCCTGTCCGAGAGATACAAACCGTCCAGCCACCGCATACGCCATGGGGTTTTCATTGTTCATTCCTGGGCCAGCGCCCAAACAAAAGCCCGCACGGCCGAAGCCAGCGGGCTTTTTTGCATCGGCCTGGCCCGCAAGCCGCGGGCCGGATTCGGCGCTTTAGGCTGCCATGCTCTTGAGTGCCGCGTTCAAGCGGCTCTTGTCACGCGCTGCCTTGTTCGGGTGGAACAGGCCTTTGCGAGCGATGGAGTCCAGCACCGGCACTGCCGCCTTGAAGGCCTCGACGGCCTTGGTTTTGTCACCGGCTGCAATGGCCTTGCGCACCGACTTGACCGCCGTGCGAAAGCGCGAACGCATGGCCGAATTGGCGGCGTTGAGCTTGATGTCTTGACGCGCGCGCTTGCGCCCGGAGGGCGTGCGGGCGCTTTTCTTTTTCGCTTGCGCGGATGTCGCCATGGAGAAAGTCCTCGAAATTCGTTTGGGAAACCCGTCATTATAGCCAGGCTCGCAGCTTTCTCAAAACAGGCCGAACCCCCTGCCTATAATCGCGCCGGTGAACCTCCTCAAGGCCGCCTACACCGTCTCGCTTCTCACGCTCGTCTCCCGCATCACCGGCCTGCTGCGCGAAGTTCTGGTGGCGCGTTATTTCGGCGCCAGCGCCTGGACCGACGCCTTCATCGTCGCCTTTCGTCTGCCCAATCTGCTGCGCCGCCTGTTTGCCGAGGGCGCGTTCTCGCAGGCCTTCATTCCCATCCTGGCTCAGTCGCGCGCGCAAGACGGTCCGGAGGCCAACCGCAAGCTGATCGACGACGTTGCCACGGCCTTGGCCTGGATCCTGGCCGCGGTCAGTTTGCTGGGCGTGCTCGTCGCCCCGGCGCTCGTGTTGCTCACGGCCTCGGGCCTGCATCCACAAGCCTTCGACGCTGCGGTGTGGATGACGCGCCTGATGTTTCCCTATGCCGGGCTGATCTCGCTGGTGGCGCTGTCGGCCGGCATCCTCAACACCTGGAAACACTTCACCATCTCGTCGCTCACCCCGGCGCTGCTGAATCTGTCGGTCATCGCTGCGGCCATCCTGCTGCACCGGGTGATGCATCCACCCATCTACGCGCTGGCGGTCGGTGTCATGGTGGGTGGCGTGCTGCAACTGGCGCTGCAATGGCCCGCGCTCAAGCGTTATGCCGTGGTGCCGCGCATCCACATGAATTTCCTCGCTGCGTGGCGCTCGCCCGGCGTCAAGCGCATGGTCAAGCTCATGCTCCCGGCCAGTCTGGCGGTGTCGGTGGCGCAAGTGTCCCTGGTCATCAACACCCAGATCGCCTCGCACCTGCAGCCCGGCAGCGTGTCCTGGCTGTCTTACGCCGACAGGCTGATGGAATTTCCCACCGCCTTGCTCGGCGTGGCGCTGGGTTCGGTGCTGCTGCCCAGCCTGTCGCGCGCGCACGCGGCGGATGACTCCGAGCGCTACAGCAAATTGCTCGACTGGGGCCTGCGCCTGACGCTGATGCTGGCGCTGCCCAGCGCCGTGGCGCTCGCCGTGTTCGCCAAGCCGCTGATCGCACTGCTGTTCAATTACGGCCACTTCAACGGTTTCGACGTGGACCAGACCACCACCGCCTTGCGCGCCTACGGCCTGGGCCTGCTCGGCTTTGTCGGCGTGAAGATTCTCGCCCCCGGTTTTTACGCCAAGCGCGACGTTCGCACGCCCGTGAAGCTGGGCATCATCGTGCTCCTCGGCACGCAGGCCTTGAACGTCGTGTTCGTGCCCTGGCTGGCCCATGCCGGCCTGGCTTTGGCCATATCCTGCGGCGCCCTGCTCAATGCTGCCCTGCTGTTTCGCGGCCTGCGCAAGCGCGGCAGCTACACACCCGAACCGGGCTGGGGCTTGTTCGCGACCAAGGTCGTTCTGGCGCAATTGCCGCTGGCGCTGATTCTGTTGTGGGGTGCGAGCCACTTCGCCTGGGTCGACTGGAGCGGAAGCGCTGCACACCTGATCCGCCTGGGAACGGCTTTCGGCTTGTTGGCAGCCGCAGCCCTGTCTTACTTCGCGGCTTTGGCGCTTCTCGGGCTACGGCCCCGCCAATTCCTGCACCACGAATAGAAGGGTGGCGCTTGTCCCGTTGGGGACGATGAGCGCCCTGTAGGTAACGAACGGCGGCGCCGAATCAGGCCATGACGACTGCGGCAGCACCATCGGCGCCCTGCTGAATGACGCCGATGCGCGTGCAGGCCTCACCCGCTGCTTGCAGATGCTGCATCGCCGCGCCGGCATCAGCCGGCGCCACCATCAGCACATAGCCGATGCCGCAGTTGAAGGTGCGCAGCATCTCGGCCTCGGGAATGCCGCCTTCTTGCTGCAGCCAGTCGAACACTTCCGGCTGGCGCCAGGCCTTGCGTTCCAGCGCGCATTGCAGGCCTTCGGGCAGCACGCGCGGAATGTTCTCCACCAAACCACCGCCGGTGATATGGGCCATGGCTTTGACATCAACCGCTTGCAAGAGCGCCAGCACGGGTTTGCAGTAGATGCGCGTGGGCATCATCACCGCGTCGCGGAACGGGTGCCCGTCGAGATGTTGCGGCAGCCGCCCGGCAGCGCGTTCAATCACCTTGCGCACCAGTGAATAACCGTTGGAATGGACACCGCTGGAAGCCAGGCCGAGCACCACGTCGCCGGCCTGCACGTTCCGCCCGGAAATCAGCCTGCTCTTCTCCGCTGCGCCCACGCAAAAACCGGCGAGATCGTATTCACCCGCGGGATACATGCCAGGCATCTCGGCCGTTTCGCCGCCGATCAAGGCGCAGCCAGCCTGCTCGCAACCCTGGGCGATACCGCCCACCACTTGCGCGGCCACGCCCACTTCCAGCTTGCCGCAGGCGAAGTAGTCGAGGAAAAACAGCGGCTCGGCGCCTTGCACCAGCACGTCGTTCACGCTCATGGCAACGAGGTCGATGCCCACCGTGTCGTGCCGGTTCCACTCGAAAGCCAGGCGCAATTTGGTACCGACGCCATCGGTGCCTGAAACCAGCACCGGTTCGCGGTAGCGCTTGGGCACCTCGAACAAGGCGCCGAAACCGCCGATGCCAGCCAGCACGCCTTCACGCATGGTGCGTGCGGCCAGCGGTTTGATGGCGTCCACCAGGGCGTCTCCGGCGTCGATATCGACCCCGGCATCACGGTAAGTCAGGCTGGTTTTTGGCATGGTTCGGGTTGGCGTTTGCAGACTCGGGCTGGCGCCGGCTCTGCACATAAAATGAGGAGTGCATTCTAGGTGGGAGGCCAATATGGCCGGTCTGCGCACATGCACGCAAGCCCCAAGCTCAAGTCGTAAGCCAGCCCGACAAGGCCATCGACGCACGACCCGTCCCTTCCTTCGCCTCCAAGACACCATTCCTCAGTGCAACTCTCCGAAACCAACAAAGTTCGTTTGATCTGGGCAGCGTTCATTCTCGGCGCCCTCTGGCTGGCTTCGCTGCTCGGGCCCGTGCTCATGCCCTTCCTGGTGGCTATGACACTGGCCTATGGGTTGCATCCCGCGGTCGAAAGGCTGTGGCGCTGGCGCATTCCCAGGCCAGTCGGTGCGGCGTTGGCCATCGTCCTGCTGAGCGTGGTGCTGGTCGGCATTGGCAGTCTGATCGTGTCTGTGCTCACCAGCACCCTGCCCCAACTGCAACAACAAGTGCCCTCACTGCTCGCCGCCATGAACAGCTGGCTGAGCGCGCAGGCCGCGCGCCTGGGGCTCCAAACCACCTTCGACCTGACCAGCTACAAGCACCTGCTGACCCAATCCCTGTCAGGCGATCCAGAGCGCTGGGCCTCGCAAATTCTGAGTACGGCAAGAACCGGCGGCAGCACGCTGCTCATCGTCTTGGGCAATCTCATCCTCATCCCGGTGCTGACGTTTTATTTTCTGCTCGACTGGCGCAGTCTGATGCAGCGCAGCTACAGCCTGGTTCCCCTGCATCGACGCGACGCGCTGCAAGCCTTTCTGGGCGAGTGCGACACCATCCTTGGCCGTTATGTGCGCGGGCAGGTTTCCGTCATGCTGCTTCTGGCGGCCTACTACGCCATTGCCTTGGCGCTCGCCGGGTTTCAACTCGCCTTGCCGATTGGCGTGTTCACCGGCCTTGCCGTGTTCGTGCCCTATGTCGGCTTCGGCCTGGGACTGCTGCTCGCCTTGCTTGCAGGCGCCTTGCAATTCCAGAGCTTCTACGCCATCTGGGCCGTAGCCGTGGTGTTCGGTATCGGTCAACTGGCGGAAAGCATGGTCATCACGCCCAGGCTGCTCGGAGGGCAAATCGGCCTGCACCCGCTCCTGGTGCTGTTCCTGTTGCTGGCGTTCGGACATCTGTTTGGTTTCGTCGGCGTGCTGCTCGCCTTGCCCGCCGGGGCATTGCTGCAGGTCGTCGTGCGCCATGCCCTTGCCTGGTACCGGGAAAGCACCTTGTTTCTGCGCGGATGAGCATGGGTCTGGAACACAGCGCGAGCCGGCAACTCCTGCTGGCCCTGCAATGGGATGACGCTCCCACATTGGAGGGCTTCGAGCTCGGCGAAAACGGCTTGGCCTTCGAAGCCCTGAGCAAACTACTGGCCAGCCGCGAGGGCGGTGCGCTGTATCTCTGGGGACCGCCGGCAAGCGGTAAAAGCCATCTGTTGCGCGCCGCCTGCCGCTCGGTGCAGCAAGCAGGAAGGTGGGCGCTGCATCTCACGCCGCAGAGCCCGCCATCCCACTGGCCCGCGCTTGACGCCTTCACGCGCTTCGGCGCCGGTGCCCTGCTCGCGGTGGACGATGTGCAGGCCTGCGCGGCTTGGCAGCAGGACCTGTTGTTCGGCCTTTTCAACGCCGCACGCCAGTTCAACGTTGCTTTTCTTGCTGCCGGCAATGCCCCTCCGGCGCAACTCGAACTGCGCGCCGATGTACGCACTCGCCTGGCCTGGGGTCTGGCTCTGGGGCTGGCGCCGCTGGACGATGACGGCAAGCAGCGCGTGCTGCAACGCATGGCGGCAGCGCGCGGCTTCGACCTGCGCGAAGACCTCAGCCGCTATATTCTGAGCCACCATGCACGCGACATGGCTTCGCTGGTCGGCCTTGTCTCACGGCTCGACGCTTATGCCTTGCAGCATGCCCGGCCCACCAGCATTCCCCTGCTCAAGTCCATGCTGGCCCAGGCCGACCCCGACCTCCATCCCAAGCCCTGAGCGACACCGCATGCCCAACCGCAATTTGGCGCTGTTCGACCTGGACAACACCCTCCTCCCATTCGACTCGGACCATGCCTGGGGCGAGTTCTGTGTCAGCCTCGGCTGGACCGACGGCGAGCAATACCGTTCGGCCAACGACCGCTTCTACGGCCAATACCGCGCCGGGACACTGGATCTCGACGCCTATCTGCGCTTCTCGCTCGGCCCACTCGTCGGCCGCTCGCCGGCAGCGTTGATGCAGGCGCATGAGCAGTTCATGCAGCAAATCGTGCTGCCGCAACTCCGCCCGCAAGCGCTCGATCTCGTGCGCAAGCACCAGCAGGCCGGCGACCTGTGCTGCATCGTCACCGCCACCAACGACTTCGTCACCCAACCCATTGCCGCTGCCTTCGGCGTGCCGCACCTCATCGCGGTCCAAACCGAGCGCAACCCGCAAGGCGGCTACACCGGCGCCTGGTGCGGAGTTCCCTCGTTTCGCGAAGGCAAGGTCACGCGCACGGCGCAGTGGCTGGCGTCCCAGGGCCTGGACTGGCAGAGTTTTGGCCAGACCTGGTTCTATTCCGACTCCATCAACGACCAGCCCCTGCTCGACCACGTGAGCCACCCCGTGGTGGTGCACCCCGACCCCCTGCTTGCCGAACTCGCCCAAACGCGTGGCTGGCCCGTCCTCGAACTGTTTCCATGATCCGCAAACTCATCACCCGTCTGCTCGGCAAAAAATCCGCAACGGCCAAGGCCGAGGGCCGGCGACTTGAAATCGCACGACCACAACACGAGATTGACGCCACACGGCTGCCGAATTCGGCGGTCACCGTCGTACGCACCCTGCAACAGGCCGGGTTCGAGGCCTATATCGTCGGCGGCGCGGTGCGCGACCTGCTGCTGGGCCTCAAGCCCAAGGATTTCGACGTCGCCACCAACGCCACGCCCGAGCAGGTCAAGCCGCTATTTCGCCGCGCCTTTCTCATCGGCCGGCGCTTTCGCATCGTGCATGTGATGTTCGGGCGCGAGATCATCGAGGTCTCCACCTTCCGCGCCACGCTGGACACGCAGGCCAGCGCCACGGTGGAAGGCGACGAGCGCAACGCCCGCGATCTCGCCGGCAGGCAGCACGCGGTGGACGCCAGCGGCCGCGTGCTGCGCGACAACGTCTGGGGCCCGCAGGACCAGGACGCTGCGCGCCGCGACTTCACCGTCAACGCCCTGTATTACGACCCCACACGCGACATCGTCGTCGACTACCATCATGGCCTGCGCGACCTCAAGGCCCGCACCCTGCGCATGATTGGCGACCCCGCCACGCGCTATCGCGAAGACCCGGTGCGGCTGCTGCGCGTGGCGCGCTTCGCCGCCAAGCTCGGCTTCGCCATCGATCCGGCCACGCGCGCGCCCATCGCGGAGCAGGCCGAATTGCTGCGCAACGTGCCCTCGGCACGCTTGTTCGACGAAACCATCAAGCTGCTGCAAACCGGGCACGCCCTGGCTTCGCTCGAACAACTCCGCGCACTCGGCCTGCATCAGGGTCTGCTGCCGCTCATTGAACTGGCGCTCAACCAGCCCCACGGCGAAGCGTTTGTGTTGGCCGCACTGCGCGATACCGACGCCCGCATCGGCGAGGGCAAGACCGCAAGCCCCAGCTTCCTGTTCGCCTGCCTGCTGTGGCCGCAGGTCAACAACCGCTGGGCCGAGTTGCAGGCCGAGGGGCTGCCAGCCATCGCCGCGCTCGACACCGCGGCCGATGAAATCATCGCCGCCCAGGCCGAACGCCTCGCCATCCAGCGCCGCATTGCGGTGGACATGCGCGAAATCTGGTCGCTCCAGCCACGCCTCGCGCGCCGTACGCCGCGCTACGCCAACAGCGCCCTGGATCATCCCCGCTTTCGCGCCGCCTATGACTTTTTATTGTTGCGCGCGCAAACCGGCGGTGCCGAACCCGAGCTGGCCAACTGGTGGGAACGCTTTCAGCAGGCCGACGAGGCCGAGCGCGCCGAACTCATCGAGCAAGCCGGCCGAGCCAGCACCGAACCCGCCCAACGCAAGCGCAGGCGGCGCAAAAAGCCGGCGGTGGGCAGCGGACCCGATTCGGCCGGCTGATCCCCAATGTCGGCCGCGTCCAGCTTGGCGCCGATCCTCGCGCCCGACATGGCCCTCATCGGCCTGGGCGCCAATCTCGGCGATGGCGCTGCGACGCTGGCCACGGCACTCGGCGAGTTGCAAGACCTTGCCGGCTGCCAGTTGCTGCAGAACTCCAGCCTGTATCGCAGCGCTCCGGTGGACGCTAAAGGCCCGGATTACTGGAACGCGGTTGCGGTGCTGCGCTGCGCGCTGACACCCGGGCAATTGCTGCGGCGACTCCAGTGCATTGAACGTCGCCACGGCCGTCTGCGCCCTGCGGGCCAGCACAACGCTCCGCGCACCCTGGACCTCGACCTGCTGCTGTTCGGCGAGCAAACGCTCCAAGACGCGGCGCTCACATTGCCCCACCCGCGCATGCATCAACGCGCCTTCGTGCTGGCGCCACTGGCGGAAGTCTGGCCCGACTGGATCTTGCCCGACGGCGAGCCCGTGCAACACGCGGCGCAACGCCTGCAGGCTGCCGGGCAAACGCTGGAGCGTGCCGGCACCCTGACACCCATGCCGGCGAATCGACTTCAGCCCGGCTGGAAGTAATGTTGCAGGCCAAAAGCCAGGCCACCCATCAACGCCGCCGTACCGATCAGCAAGGCAAACACCGCCACCAGCACGGCGCCCCAGCCGCTGCTGGAATGCCGCCCCGTGCCAACGTTCCACTTCGCATCCCAGCGCGCGTCCGGGGTCAGCCCGATCAGCAACGCCTGGAACAGTGCCAACCCGACGATCAGACCCAGCAGAGGAAGCGCAATCTCGGCGATGGCGTCGTTCTCGCCAAAATCGATGAAGCGTGTCGCACCCCAGACTCCGACCGCGAACAAGGGCAGGTGCAGCCAGCCGAGCACATCACGCCAGCCCTGGAGATAAAAACGGTGGGCGCCGACGACACCGAACACCAAGGCCAGGGCCGCCGCGAGCGTTTTGGACTTGAAAGTCTTGGGCATGGTGTTCGGTTTCGGATGCGTTTCGTCAGTCAGCAGGAAGGCGGCGTATTCAGACACCACGCGTCGGTGGCGCGCTTGCGCCGGGACCGAGCGCTTTTTGCATCAACACCACGTCCAGCCATCGACCGAACTTCCAGCCAACGGCGGGCATCACGCCACCATGGGTGAAGCCGTAGCGCAGGTGCAGGGCGATGGAACCCTCGTTGGCCGAGTCGCCAATCACGGCAAGCAACTGGCGCGCGCCTTGCGCTTCGCAAGCCTGCAGCAACTGTTGCAGCAAGGCCGAACCCAAACCCTGGCCACGTTGCTGCGCATCGACATACACCGAATCTTCCAGCGTCCAGCGGTAGGCTTCACGCTCGCGAAACCAGTTGGCGTAGGCAAAACCAGCCACCTCCCCATCGCGCTCCGCCACCAGCCATGGCAGGCCGCGCTGTGTCACCCGTTGCAGGCGCTGCTGCATCTCCGCCGTGTCCGGCGGCTGAATCTCGAAGGTTCCGGTTCCGTGCGAGACATGATGACGATAAATATGGGTGATGGCAGCAACATCAGCCTCTGTTGCCGGGCGAATCAAGGCCGTCTTCAATAAGTCCATGGCGGTGGCTGTGTCCAGCCCTCTCAGTTCGATATAATGGCGAGTTTACTGGGCTTGCCGAGTTCGTTTTTTGCCAGGGATCTGCCGGACTGCATCAGGCTTCCCGCCCGACGCCAGCCATGCGTATTTTGGTCAATCTTGCGGTGTGCAACACAACGCGATTGCCAGATACAGGGTGCAGCGGCCCATCAAATTCGTGCATTAGTCCACCACCCAGATATACCTTAGGAATTCAAGCAATGGTCGTCATTCGTCTTTCACGCGCTGGTGCCAAAGGGCGCCCGTTCTATCACATCGTGGCTACCGACTCGCGCAACCGCCGTGACGGCCGTTACCTTGAGCGCCTGGGCTTCTACAACCCCGTCGCCCGCGGCCTTGAGCAGCCCCTGCGCATCGAAATCGAACGCCTGAACTACTGGGCTGGCGTGGGTGCACAGCTCTCGCCCACCGTCGAGCGTTTGGTCAAGCAGTCCAAACAAGCTCCGGTTCAAGCCGCAGCCTGATTTGCTGCAGTGGGCCCGGAGCAGACTCGGGCCGCGCTGCATTGCCTGGGGCCTTTGTTGCCCAATGCTGCCATCATCTGACACCGCAAACTGACTGCTTGCGGTGTTTTGCTTTGCGCCATGTCCAAACCCGCCTCCACAGACTCAAAACCGCTGTCGGCTGACAGACCAGAAGGCCACACTGACTGGCCTGAGGGCCTGATCCAGGTCGGCCATGTGCTGGATGCATGGGGCACGCAGGGTTGGCTGAAAATCGCGCCCGAGTCGAACGAGCCCGCGGCCCTGCTGAAGGCATCTCACTGGTGGATGCACTCGCCACAGGGACGCCCCTTGCAACGGGCACAGTACGCCGTGCGCCTGGCGCGGCGTCACACACAATCCGTGGTGGCCTTGCTCGACGGCACGACCACGCGCACGCAGGCGGAGTCCTTTCGCGGCTGGACCATCCATGCCCGCCGCGAAGACTTTCCGCCGGCACGCAAGGATGAGTATTACTGGGTCGACCTCATCGGCTGCACCGTGCTCAACCGCGAGGGCCTGCAGCTCGGAATGGTCAGCGGTCTGCTCGACAGCGGCGCCCAGGCCGTGCTGCAACTGCACACCGCAACGGGCGGCCAGCAGCACGAAAGGCTGATTCCTTTCGTCGATGCCTATATCGTTGAAGTCGATATCGCTGCGCGGCGCATCGTGGCCGACTGGCTGCCCGAGTACGACTGAACGCGCCCGGAGCCGCAGGCCATGCCACGCTTCGATGTTCTGACCCTGTTCGACAGCTATTTCGAACCGCTGCGCACGCAAGGCATCTGCCGCCGGGCTTTCGATTCCGGCGTGATGCAATTGCAGACCTGGAACCCACGCGACTACGCCACCGGTGCCCACCGCACCGTGGACGATCGCCCCTATGGCGGTGGCCCAGGCATGGTGATGCTGGCCGAGCCGCTGGAGCAGGCGCTGGCTGCGGCCCAGGCGGCGCGCCAGGCAACCGGCTCGGCCCCGGCGCCGGTCGTGTTGTTTTCTCCCACGGGCGCCGCACTCACCCAGCAGCATGTCACGCAATGGGCTGCCTCCGCTGGCGCCGTGCTGGTTTGCGGGCGCTATGAAGGCATCGACCAGCGCTTCATCGACCGAAACGTGGGCGTTGAAATCAGCCTGGGCGACTACGTCCTGTCGGGCGGGGAAATTGCGGCCATGGCGCTGCTCGATGCCGTGGCCCGGCTGCTGCCCGGCGTGCTGGGCTGCGCCGAATCGGCCACCCAGGACAGCTTCTCCGACGGCCTGCTCGACTGCCCCCACTACACGCGCCCACCCGAGCACGCCGGCCTGTCCGTGCCCGAAGCCTTGCTCTCGGGCGATCATGCCCGCATCGCCCGCTGGCGCCGCGACCGCATGCTGGCGCTCACGCAAACGCGCAGGCCTGAACTGATCCTCGCCTTGCGCCAGCAAGGCCGCCTGAGCAAGCGCGATGAAGAGGCGCTCTCGAATTTGGTCTAAAATGCAAAGTTTTTCGATCCTCTGCTGCCCGCACAACAGCAAAAGCCGATCTCGACCATTGGCTTTGCACCCCTTCCAAAGCGGCCGCAAGATCCTTGGAGCCCCCATGAGCAGTCATCTGATTCAGCAACTCGAACAGGAAGAAATCCAGCGCCTGACCCAAGGCAAGGCCATTCCTGATTTCGCCCCCGGCGACACGGTGATCGTCAGCGTCAACGTGGTCGAAGGCACGCGCAAACGTGCCCAGGCCTACGAAGGCGTGGTCATCTCCAAGCGCAACCGCGGCTTGAATTCCAACTTCATCGTGCGCAAGATTTCATCCGGCGAAGGCGTCGAGCGGACTTTCCAGCTCTACTCGCCGATGATTGCAGGCATCGAGGTCAAGCGCCGCGGCGACGTGCGCCGTGCCAAGCTGTACTACCTGCGCGGCCGCACCGGCAAGTCGGCGCGCATCAAGGAAAAGCTGGCTTGAGCCGTCCGTCTGTGCAAGCAGAACCGATCGCGACGCGACGCACAACGTTGCCATCATCAGCAAACAGCCGGCGCTTGCCGGCTGTTTGCTTTGGCCCATCCCATGACCGCCCCACCGCCATCACGTCCACCGTTCGATCCGGAACAGGTTCCCCTGAGCACACCCGAGCCTGGCATGCCCGCGGTCGACCCTGCCCATTTGCAGGCCGGCTGGCTGCGCTCGCGCTTCGCCCGGACTCCGTCCTGGCGACCCGAAGTGTTCGAGGATGTGCAGATCGGCCAGCACACCACGCTACGTGACGCGTCGGTCCTGATTCCACTGATTGCACGGCCACAGGGCATGCAGCTCCTGCTCACCCGCCGCACCGCCAACCTGCATGTCCACCCGGGGCAGATCAGCTTTCCGGGCGGGAGCCGCGACGCGGGGGATGCCAGCGCTCTGCATACGGCTCTGCGTGAGGCTGAGGAAGAAATCGGACTGCAGGCGGCATGGGTCGAGCCACTGGGGTCCATGCCGGTCTATACCACCATCACCGGCTATGCCGTCACACCCGTGGTCGGCATGGTCGACCCGCAGGCACCGCTTCGCGCCCAGGCCAGCGAGGTGGCTGAAGTGTTCGAGGTGCCGCTGGCATTCCTGATGAACCCTGCCCACCATGAGTTGCGGACCTGGGACGCTCAAACCGGACTCGGCGCCCTGCCGACGCTCCCCAACGCTGCGCGCCGCAGCTTTTATGCCATGCCCTGGACCAGCACCGACGGGCGGCGTTATTTCATCTGGGGCGCCACCGCGGCGATGATTCGCAACCTCTACCGCCTGCTCATCGCTTAGCATCGCGGCATGGCCTTTTTCTCCGTCTTGCTCGCTCTGCTGCTGGAGCAAATCAAACCCCTCGGGCGCCTGAGTGTTGTCTACGGCGCTCGCAAATCGCTTGCCGACTTCGCGGCACGCAATTTCGATGCTGGCGAGCGCCGGCATGGGCTTGCCGCCTGGTTCATCGCCGTGCTGCTGCCGGCGCTGGTGTCCTTGCTCATCTACTGGGCGGCGCTGCGCGTGAACATCCTGCTGGCCTTCGCCTGGAATGTGGTGGTGCTGTATTTCACCCTCGGCTTTCGCCAGTTCAGCCATTACTTCACCGATATTTCCGATGCCCTCAGCCATGGCGACGTGGCCGGAGCACGCGCCATCCTGAAGCAGTGGAAGGCCCTCGACACCGTGGAGATGTCGGCCGACGACGTCACGCAGCAGACCATCGAACATGCGCTCGTGGCGGCGCAGCGCTACGTGCTCGGCGTGTTCTTCTGGTTCCTGCTGCCCCTGGGACCAGCCGGTGCCGTGCTCTACCGCATGGCGGAGTACACGGCAGGCAAGTGGAACGCCACCGGCTCCGATGCCAGCCCCTGGCTGCGCGATTTTGCCGATCAGGCTTTCCATGTGCTCGACTGGCTGCCAGCGCGTCTGACAGCAGCCGGCTACGCCGTGGTGGGCAATTTCGAGGAGGCCGTGGATCGGTGGCGCAACTACGCCCGCCTGTGGCCCGACAGCAATACCGGAGCCATGTTGGCTTCGGCAGCGGGCGCGGTTGGCATCCGTCTCGGTGCAACCGCCCTCAGTTCGATGCCGGAACCGGGCGAACAGGCTTGGGCCAGCGCCATCGATCCCGAAGCCCAGCCTCCCGGACAGCAAGCCCAGATGCCAGGCGACATACCGACGCCTGCGCACCTGCGCAGTGTGGTTGGGCTGGTGTGGCGTTCCGTGCTGTTGTGGATGTTGCTGCTGGCGGTGGTCACCATCACCATGTGGGTGTCCTGAACCCCGCCGGCAGACCTGTTTTTAGGTCTGCCAAGGTTGAAGGCCACCCGGCCGATTTCCAATCTACTGGAAATTGCGCGGCTGGAAGCGAAAGGCCTCGATGCGCGCAGGTGGCAAGTTACGCCAGACGAGGTGCGCTTGATCGCGCTCGAAGCCATGGGCCATGTTCTGGTAGCTGCCGCGCAGGGCATAGCTGAACTGGATGAACACCGTGCCGGGCCCTGAAATGAGCGCAACTTGATCCAGGATCTGCCTCACCACCGGCCTGGGCAGGCTGCGCAGCGGCAAACTGGAGACGACAGCGCGCACCGGCTGGCTCAAAACCTTGAAGCGACTCAGGTGCATGGCATCGCCTTGAATGAGATGCACACCTGGGAAGCGCTTGGCGAGATGGGCCGACAGTGCCGCCGAGCGCTCGACAAGGACCAAGTCCTGGGCAGAGACACCGTGGTTCAGCAAAGCGGCTGTGACGGCTCCACCGCCGGGGCCAAGCTCGACGACCACGCCATCTCCGCCGGGGACCAGACTTGCCATGCGCCTCGCCAGGAATGGGGAACTGGGGCAGATGGCGCCAATCTGGCGCGGGTTGCGGACGAACTCACGCATGAAACGCCAATAGCCTGCGGCATGTTTGTTCAATGACTGCTCGTTCGCCTCGTTCATGCTGGGTTGTCGTGGCTGCCTGTGGTGCCAAGGGCGACAGCGGAGAAAGATGATGGAGTCCAGTTTAGCGATGCGGACTTAGGCCAACACTGAACCAGGTCCGTGCATTCGCAATGACCCATTCAGTTTCGCCTCAGGAGCGGCCCGCCACGCTCGGCGCGACGGGCCGGGCTTGGGCGTGATAGCGCGCTCAAACCGAGCGCACCAGCCATGCATTCACCCGCCTGACGTAGGCGGCTGCATCCTCCGGCATGCCCCCCTCGGCCAGGAGAGCCTGGTCGAACAGGATGCGGGCCAGATCGTCGAAGACCTGGGGTTGATCCACGCCATCCTGCTCGGCTGCCGTTTTCCCCATCTCGTCTTCAAGCCGCTGCACCAAGGCATGCGCAGGATTGATTTCCAGAATGGGCAGGGATTTGGGCGCCGCCTGTCCAGCCTGGCGCAGCAGCCGCGCCAAGTGGCCGCTGACCTCGCCGTCAGCTGCCACCAGGCAGGCCGGCGACTCCACCAAGCGGGTGCTGATGCGCACGTCCTGCGCCATGCCTTGCAGGGCAGTCTTCATGCGCGCCAGCAAATCCTGGTGGGTTTGCGCGGCTTCCTCGGCCTGTTTTTTTTCCTCGGCGTCCTGCAAGGCACCAAGGTCGGCACCACCTCGGGCCACGGACTGCAGGGGCTTGCCCTCAAACTCGGTCAGACTGCCGAGCATCCATTCATCAACCCGATCGGTGAGCAGGAGGACTTCCACACCCTTGCGCTTGAACACTTCGAGTTGCGGGCTGGAGCGGGCCGTGCGCAGGTTGTCGGCGGTGATGGTGTAGATGGCCGTTTGCTCGGGTTTCATGCGGGCGACGTAGTCGGCCAGACTCACCGTTTGCGCGTCGCCCTCACGGGTCGTCGAGGCGAAGCGCAGCAACTTGGCCAGACGCTCACGGTTGGCGAAGTCTTCGCCCAC
This sequence comes from Thiomonas sp., assembly GCF_054608695.1. Taxonomy (NCBI): domain Bacteria; kingdom Pseudomonadati; phylum Pseudomonadota; class Betaproteobacteria; order Burkholderiales; genus Thiomonas; species Thiomonas sp. Next base: position 46,384 of record NZ_JBTRXV010000010.1, on the reverse strand, counting down.
GCCCTCTTTCAGCACTTGGCCGAACTCTTGCCAGAACTTGGCGTACTTGTCGCGCTGGGCAGCATCGTCGCTGGCCGCCATATCTTCCAGCAGAGAGAGCACACGTTTGGTGCAGCCGTCTCGAATTGCGCGAATATCGCGGCTTTCCTGCAGCAATTCACGCGAAATATTCAGCGGCAGTTCAGCGCTGTCCACCACCCCGCGAACGAAGCGCAAATAGGTCGGCAGCAAGCTGGAGGCGTCGTCGAGAATGAACACGCGCTTGACATAGAGCTTGACGCCCGCGCTCTGTTCTCGATTCCACAGGTCGAACGGTGCCTTGGCAGGAAGATAGAGCAACTGGGTGTATTCGCTGCGGCCCTCCACGCGGTTATGGGTCCAGGCCAACGGCGCGTCGCTATCGTGCGCGATCTGCTTGTAAAAATCGATATATTGCTCTTCGCTAATCTCTGTTTTCGGCCGAGCCCAAAGAGCAGCCGCCTTGTTGATCTGCTCCCAGGTGTCCAGCACCTCTTCTTGGCCTTTCTCTTGGTTCCATTCGCGCTTGCGCATTTCAATCGGCAAGGAGATATGGTCCGAATAGCGGCTGATGATGCTCTTGAGCTTCCAGTTCGAGAGCAGGTCGTCGAATTTGTGATCATCATCCTCGGCACGCAGATGCAAAATCACATCCGTGCCGCGCTGCTCGCGGTTGATGGTCTCGACACTGAACTCGCCTGTGCCTTCTGAGGACCAGCGCACACCCTGCTCGGTGGTCATGCCGGCGCGCCTGCTTTCGACGGTGATGCGATCGGCGACGATGAAACCCGAGTAGAAGCCCACGCCGAACTGGCCGATGAGGTTGGCATCGGCCTTGCGCTCCTGGCCGATCTGCTGCATGAACTCGCGCGTGCCGGATTTGGCGATGGTGCCGAGATGATCGATGGCATCCTGCAGGCTCAGGCCAACGCCGTTGTCGCTCACCGTGAGGGTGCGCTTGGCGGCGTCGAAATCCACCCGGATGCGCAACTCGCCCTGCCCTTCCCACAGCGCCGCGTCGTCAATGGCGAGATAGCGCAACTTGTCGCAGGCGTCCGAGGCATTGGAGACGAGTTCACGCAGAAAAATATCGCGATTCGAGTAAAGCGAATGCGCCACCAGGTGCAGCAACTGCTTCACCTCCGCCTGGAAGGCGTGGGTGTGGCTGCCGGACTGCGGAGTGGCGGTTGAAGTTGTGTCGAGGCTCATGATTGGGATGGGATCAAGCGGGAATTGGGAAAGTGTGGTGAGGCTGGAAGCGGTCGGACCAGCATGCCGGACTGGGAACAACGCGGCATGTCAAAAAAAACGTTGCCAACTAGATCGGGGCGTCGCGCTCCTTTTCAAGGTCACAACAGAGTTCGAAGCACTTTCCCCTTCGCTGCCCCGCGCATCTCCAACCAGGAGGCCAGCCGCGGCAAAGCTGCGAGCGCATTGGCGGTTGTGATGCTGGCCGTTTGTCCTGGTGTCCAGCCACGTAATGTCGCCAGAGTTTGGGCAATGCGTGGCAATTCAGCCGGCATATTGGGTTGGAGCTGTTCTGCACGGGCCAACCATTCGGGACGCATATCGGGTGCATCCGTTTCAAGCACCAGGCTGGAATCGGGCAGTTGGGCTGCTAGACGGCGGATGTTCAACGCTCGCTCGAACGTCATGGCGCCACCAAAACCGAGTCTGAACCCCTGCGCGATAAAGGCATCGGCCTGCTGCCGACTCCCGTTGAATGCATGGGCAATGCCACCGATGCCGGTCTGAGCCCATCCGAGTTTGCGCAGACCGGCGAGCAATGCATCTTGCGATTTGCGCACATGCAACAGCACCGGCAAACCCAGCTCGCGTGCCAGCCTGAGTTGTTGCTCATACCACCAGAGCTGGCGATCACGGTTCACACCCTGGACAAAAAAATCCAGTCCGATCTCGCCGAGGGCGACACATTGCGGATCGTCCCTCGCCTGCAGCACCGCACGGCGCAGCTGAGAGAAATCGGCCTCGTTCACACGTTCCACATACAAGGGGTGAACCCCCAGCGCATAGACCTGACCGCTGGCATGGGCCAAGTCGCGCACAGCGGCAAAATTGCCTGGCTCCACTGCCGGAATCACCACGCTGTGCACCCCAGCTGCGTAAGCCTGCGCCAGCATCTGGCTGGGGTCGCCTCCGAACTCGGCGGCGTCCAGATGGGCGTGGGTATCAATCCAGTTCATCCGAGATTAGAGGCTGAGCCCAAGTTGGTACTGGTGTGTCATGTGCAGAAAGCCCATCAATAGACGCCCGGCTGCCGTTGCCCCGCTGCGCAGATGGGACAGCCACTCTGTGTTGCAGGGGCTGGCGAATCCCTCGCTCAAGTTGCTCGGACCTGGATCTTGGAAACCCAGCATGGCGGGCCAATTGCTATGCAATAATGTAAGGCTACGCTTTGTGGCAGATCTGCGCTGCAAACGGGAGACGTGACCGAGTGGCCGAAGGTGCTCCCCTGCTAAGGGAGTATGTGCCAAAAGCGCATCAAGGGTTCGAATCCCTTCGTCTCCGCCAGTGCATTCTCTTATAGCCCCTGCTTTTTCTTTTCTGGCTTCGCCAGCCTTTGGCGTTGATTGATCTTACCCAGAGACGGCCCTAGGTCGTTGCCCACCGGCTGCCGCCGGTCGATAGCGTGAGATCACGGCCGTCGCAGATTCGCAAGACTGATTGGTGCGGCGGGCTGCCGCAAGATCATGGCGCTTGGACGATCAGCAGGCTCCTGCGCCAACTCTGCTTGATCAGTGCCATCGGGCTCATGCCAGCGCCATGCCGACTGGCATCTGGTTCATGAGGCACGCGGGCCACATTCAAAGTAGATCCCGGTGTGCGCGTAATGCATCGAGAGTGATTGCATCGAGACCTTCCCCATGGTTGCTTTCGAGATGCGCCAAGAGCTCGGCGCGCATCCGCCGCTCCCAAAATCGCTGAATATGCTGTGCGATGCCCATAAGAGCTTCATCGCGGTCAGGCATCGACGCAAAAAATTGGCCGATGCGATTCGCCATACAGACGAGGTTGCTCGTGTTCATAGGTCGATCTCATTGCCCAATGACAAGTGCTGAGGGTGGGCGTAGACCACCAGATTGCCTTGCCGCGCCAGCCCGACCAGGCACATTCCCGCTTGCTCGGCGGTGTTGACCGCGAGCAGCGTCGGTGCCGAGACCGCAGCCAGGAGTGGAACCCCGGCGACCACGGCCTTGTGCACCATCTCCACGCTGGCGCGGCTCGTCACGGCCATGAACCCAGAGCCAGCATCGATTCCGGCACGCGCCAGCGCACCGATCAGCTTGTCCAGGGCGTTGTGTCGGCCGACGTCTTCCCGGAGCAAGCGAATTTCACCAGTGGAACCACACCATGCCGCAGCATGGGTGGCGCCGGTCGCCTGGCCCAGCAACTGCCTATCGCGCATGCCATCCATGGCTCGCGTGATGGCCGCGCTTTGAATCGTCTGCCTGGAGGCAACCCGTGGCAGGGGTCGCAGGACCTGTGCAAGGCTCTCGGTTCCACAAAGCCCGCACCCCGTCCTGCCGGCAAGCGTGCGGCGCCTCGCTCTCAACCGTGCAAAGCTGCGGGAAGAAACCTCCATGTGCACCGTCAGGCCTTCGGCACAGGCATCGACTTCACAGTCGTACAGATCAGCCGGCCGATCAAAAATGCCCTCACTGAGACCAAACCCCAGCGCGAAGTCCTCCAGGTCCATGGGCGTCGCCAGCATCACGGCGTGCGAAATGCCATTGAATTCCAGCGCGACGGGAACTTCCTCGGTCAGCCAATCAACCGCTTCACTGCGCATGCCGGTTCGCAGTCGAACCACCCGCGCCTGTCGAGCACCCGCCGTCAAAGGCGCATCTTGGGCGATCACTTGACATGCTCCGGCGTTGCCGTTCGGCGCCCTTCAAGCAGCGCGGACTGCATGGTGCTGAACTGCCCATACTCCTGCTGCCAGCGCGAAGGCTGGGCAACCGGCATCACCTGAACGGCAGTGACCTTGTACTCGGGGCAGTTGGTCGCCCAATCCGAACTGTCCGTCGTGATGACATTCGCACCCGATTCCGGGAAGTGGAATGTGGTGTAGACCACACCCGGGGCCACGCGCTCAGTGATCGTCGCCCGCAAAACCGTGTCCCCCGCCCGGCTCTGGATGCCCACCCAATCACCGTCGCGGATTCCGCGCTCCTCGGCGTCGTGCGGATGGATCTCCAGCCTGTCCTCGTCGTGCCAGCGCGAGTTCGGCGTCCTCCGCGTCTGCGCGCCCACGTTGTATTGGCTGAGGATGCGCCCCGTGGTGAGCAGCAGCGGGAACTTGCGGGTGACCTTCTCGTCGCTCGGAACGTACTGCGTGATGATGAAGCGCCCCTTGCCCCGCACGAAATGGTCCACATGCATGATCTCGGTGCCGGCCTCGCCAGTCTGGTCGTTACAGGGCCATTGCAGGCTGCCCAGACGTTCGATCTTGGCGTAGGTGACGCCGCGGAACGTCGGCGTGAGCGCGGCAATCTCCTGCATGATCTCCTCGGGATGGCTGTAGCGCATCGCGTACCCGAGCGCATTGGCAAACCTCACCGTCACCTCCCAGTCCGCCAGCCCGGCCTTGGGCGGCATGACCTTGCAGACGCGCGAAATGCGCCGTTCCGCGTTGGTGAAGGTGCCATCCTTCTCCAGGAAGGACGATCCGGGCAGGAAGACATGCGCATACTTCGCGGTCTCGTTCAGGAAGAGATCCTGCACGACGATGCATTCCAGCGCCGACAGCGCCGCCGCGACATGCTGCGTGTCCGGGTCCGACTGGACGATGTCCTCCCCTTGGCAGTACAAGCCCTTGAAACTCCCATCCAGCGCGGCATCGAACATATTGGGAATGCGCAGGCCGGGTTCCGGGTCAAGATTCACACCCCAAGCTGCTTCGAACTCGCCACGCACTGCGCTGTCGGAGATGTGGCGGTACCCCGGGAGCTCGTGCGGGAACGAGCCCATGTCGCACGAACCCTGGACGTTGTTCTGGCCACGTAGCGGATTCACGCCCACGCCTTCGCGGCCGATATTGCCGGTGGCCATCGCGAGATTGGCGATACCCATCACCATGGTCGAACCCTGCGCATGCTCGGTGACGCCCAGACCGTAGTAAATCGCAGCATTGCCTCCTGTGGCATAGAGACGCGCCGCGCCACGCAGATCGGCCGCCGGCACGCCGCAGACCGATTCCATCGCCTCGGGGGAGTTTTCAGGACGCGCGATGAACTCCAGCCACGATTGGAATGACTTGGTGTCACAGCGCTCGGCGATGAACGCCGTATCCATGAGGCCTTCGGTGACGATCACATGCGCCAGCGCAGACACGACGGCGACATTGGTTCCCGGCCGGAGTTGCAGGTGGTACTCAGCGTGCACATGGGGAGACTTCACCAGGTCGATACGACGCGGGTCGATCACGATCAGCTTGGCGCCCTGGCGCAATCGCTTTTTCATGCGTGAAGCAAAAACGGGATGCGCATCGGTCGGGTTGGCGCCGATGACCAGGATCACGTCGGCCTTCTCGACCGACTTGAAGGTCTGGGTGCCGGCGGATGTCCCGTAAGTCTGACCCAGGCCGTAGCCGGTGGGCGAGTGGCAGACACGCGCGCACGTGTCGACATTGTTGTTGCCGAAGGCCGCGCGGACCAGCTTCTGGACCAGATAGGTTTCCTCGTTGGTGCAGCGTGACGAGGTGATGCCGCCGACCGAGTCGCGGCCATAAGTGGACTGGATGCGGCGGAACTCGCTTGCAGCGTAGGCGAAGGCCTCATCCCAGCTCACCTCGGTCCACGGATCGGTGATGCGCTTGCGGACCATCGGCTTGGTGATCCGGTCCTTGTGCGTGGCATAGCCCCAGGCGAAGCGGCCCTTGACGCAGGAGTGGCCCTCGTTGGCCTTGCCGTCCTTCCACGGCACCATGCGCACCACCTCGCTGCCCTTCATCTCCGCCTTGAAGCCGCAGCCCACGCCGCAGTAGGCGCAGGTGGTGACGATGCTGTGCTCGGGCTGGCCGAGTTCGATGATGCTCTTCTCCTGCAGCGTGGCGGTGGGGCAGGCCTCGACGCAGGCGCCGCAACTCACGCATTCGCTGTCCATGAAGGGCTGATCCTGCCCCGGCGAGACGCGGCTGCCGAAGCCGCGGCCGCTGATGGTCAATGCGAAAGTACCCTGGGTTTCCTCGCACGCCCGCACGCAGCGGTTGCAGACGATGCATTTGCTGGCGTCGTAGGTGAAATAGGGGTTGGACTCGTCCTTCTTCGCGTCGCAGTGGTGGGCGCCTGCAGCAGCACCGACCCCGTAGCGCACGTTGCGCAGGCCCGTCACGCCGGCCATGTCCTGCAATTCGCAGTTGCCGTTGGCGCTGCACGTCAGGCAGTCCAGGGGGTGGTCGGAGATGTAGAGTTCCATCACCCCCTTGCGCAGATCCTGCAGGCGGGGCGTCTGGGTGCGGACCTTCATGCCGGCCTCCGCGGGCGTCGTGCACGAGGCCGGGAAACCTCGCCGGCCCTCGATCTCGACCAAGCAAAGCCGGCACGAACCGAAGGGTTCGAGGCTGTCGGTCGCGCACAGCTTGGGCACCTTGATGCCGGCCTGCATCGCCGCGCGCATCAGCGAAGTGCCCTGCGGCACGGTCACGTCGAAACCATCGATCTCCAGCGTGACCTCGACGCCGGCCTCGCGTTGCGGGGTGCCGTAGTCGATCTCTTGCTTCAGGTGGTTGAGCATGGCGTGTCTCCGTTCTTCAAGCGGCCTGCTGGTCCGGCGCTTCGACACCGAAGTCCTGCGGGTAGTGGTTCAGCGCCGACAGCACCGGATACGGCGTCATGCCGCCCATGGCGCACAGGCTGCCATGCAGCATGGTGTCGCACAGATCGCGCAGCAGGTGCACCTGCTGCGCGCGATTCTGGTTGTTTCGTATCTTGTCGATCACTTCGACGCCGCGCGTCGAGCCGATGCGACATGGAGTGCATTTGCCGCACGATTCGATGGCGCAGAACTCCATGGCGTAGCGCGCCAGCCGGCTCAGATCGGCCGTATCGTCATGCACCACGATGCCCCCATGTCCCAGCACCGCGCCGATCGCCGCATAGGCCTCGTAGTCCAGCGGCACATCCCATTGCGACGCGGGAATGTAAGCACCCAGCGGACCGCCGACCTGCACGGCCTTGATCGGTCGGCCCGAAGCCGTACCGCCGCCGAAATCGACCAGCAGCTCGCGCAGCGACAGGCCGAAAGCCTTCTCGACCAGGCCCCCGTGCCTGACGTTGCCGGCCAGTTGGAACGGCAGGGTGCCGTGCGAGCGGCCCAGGCCGAAATCACGATAGGCCTCGGCGCCGCGCGCGAGGATGACGGGCACGCTGGCCAGCGTGATGACGTTGTTGATCACCGTGGGCTGACCAAAAAGGCCGGCGATGGCCGGCAGTGGCGGCTTGGCCCGGACGACGCCGCGCCTGCCCTCGATGCTCTCCAGCATCGCCGTTTCCTCGCCGCAGACGTAGGAACCCGCGGCCTTGCGCACCTCCAGATGAAACGCGCGGCCCGAGCCGCAGACGCTGTCGCCGAGCATGCCCGCCGCGCCCGCGCGGGCGATGGCCTCGCGCATCGTGGCGACGGCGTGCGGGTATTCGGAGCGTATGTACACATAGCCGCGTGTGGCGCCCACCGCGAGAGCGGCAATCGTCATGCCTTCGATCAGCATGTACGGGTCGCCTTCCATCACCATGCGGTCGGAGAAGGTGCCGGAATCGCCTTCGTCGGCATTGCAGACCACATATTTCTGCGCCGCCTGCGCATGCAGCACGGTTTTCCACTTGATGCCCGCCGGAAACGCGGCGCCACCTCGGCCGCGCAGGCCCGCATGCGTGATGTGCTCGACGATGGCGGCGCCGTCCATGGCCAGTGCGCGCTTCAGCCCGTCCCAGCCTCCGTGCGCCGCGTAATCGGCAAGTGACCGTGGATCGGTCACACCCATGCGGCAGAAAGTCAGCCGTTCCTGGCGGGCCAGGTAGGGGATCTGTTCGGTCAGCCCATGTGCCAGCGCGTGAGGCCCGCCGTGCAGCAGGCCCGCGTCCAGCAGTTGCGGAACATCGTCGGGCGTCACCGGCCCATAGGCGACGCGACCTCGCGGCGTGTCGACCTCGACCAGTGGCTCCAGCCAGAACATTCCGCGCGAACCATTGCGCACCAGCGCGATGGGGTGACCGCGCCTGGCACATTCCGTCCGCAGCGCGTGCGCGACCGCGTCGGCCCCGACGGCAAGGGCAGCGGAATCGCACGGTACGAAGACTTTCACGAGTTGGTTCATGCTTGGATTTCCAGTTGCGCGACGATGCGCGCGAGTGTCGCGGCCGTGACGCGGGCATGCGGCGTGCCGTCCACCATCAGCGCCGGCGATGAGGCGCACAGACCCAGGCAGTACACCGCCTCCAGGGTCACGGCGTCGTCGGGGCGGGTTTTGTGCAGCCCACAGCCCAGCAAGCGTTCGGCCTCGCCGATGAGCGCGTCGGCGCCGCATGCCTGACAGGCCTCGGCGCGACAAATCTGCACCACGTGCCGACCAGCCGGCTCGCTGCGGAAATGGTGGTAATAGGTGATCACGCCATGCACCTCGGCGCGCGACAGATTCAGCCCCGTGGCGATCAGCGGTACCGCGTCGGCAGGAACATGGCCGAGCGTGTCCTGCACGGCATGCAAGAGCGGCAGCAGGGCTCCAGGATGGCTCTGGTGCCGCTCGATCAAGGCTTGCACCGCCTTGGCGGTTGCCTTGGAATCGATCTGAGGGGGTAGAACTGGTGCGATCATGTTGTCTCCACGGATGCCGCCTTCCAAACTGGATGCACCCTGTCATTGCGGACGGCATCAATATGCTGTACGACGCATGATTAGGGCGCAGTTTGTAGAGAGAATCTACGTGGCATCACGGGCATTCGCAATATGCGCCGACAGGCCCATGCGACACGGTTGCCGCAGCATGTCGACTATGCTTGCGGCAGCCTAAAGGGAAAACCCAAATGCACAAGGTTTCCATCCACCCTCAGTGGACGATCAAGCAGGCGGATGGCCAGATGCTGTCGCCAAAGCTGCTCGCACTCCTGGTCCAAGTTCATGAGCATGGCAGCCTTTCGGCCGCATGTCGGCAAACAAGCGCCTCCTATCGGCATGCGTGGGAGCTGGTGCGCTCGGGCGAAGCGATGTTCGGTGCTCCGTTACTCAACATGGAGCGCGGCAAAGGCTCCAAACTGACGGCGCTGGGTGAAACGCTGGTCTGGGCTGATCGTCGCATTGCTGCGCGCCTGAACCCGGCGTTGGCTTCGCTGTCCTCCGAACTGGAGGTGGAGATTGGGCGCGTTGTCACCTCCAGCCCAGCCCCCTTGCGTGTGCATGCCAGCCATGGATTCGCCGTGGAAAAACTGCTGGATGCCTTGGTGCTGCAACATGTGCCCGTGGAATGCAAATACATGGGCAGCCTCGAAGCTGTGGCCTCCCTGCATGATGGGGGCTGTGACCTGGCCGGATTTCATGTCCCCATCGGTGATTTCGAGGGACGCATTCTGGAGGACTACGCACGCTGGTTTGACCCGCGCACCTGCCGCGTCATCTGCACGGTCGTTCGCCGCCAGGGTCTGATCGTGGCGGCGGGAAATCCGCGAAAGATCTATGACGTGCGCGATCTCTCCCGCCCCAATGTCCGCTTCATCAATCGGCAGCGGGGATCGGGTACACGCCTGCTTCTTGAATGTCTCCTCGCCCAGGCGGGCATCGACTCCGGGGCAATCCACGGTTTTGAGCATGGCGAATACACCCATGCTGCCGTCGCCGCTTACGTCGCCAGTGGCATGGCGGACGTGGGCCTCGGGGTTGAAACACCGGCGCGACAATTCAAGCTGGACTTCATCCCGATTGCGAGCGAACGTTATTTCCTTCTTTGCCACGAGGATGCATTGGATCAACCTCAGTTGAAGACCTTGCTCGACATCCTCCGCAGCCAGGACTTCCGGGATTCTGTCAATCGCCTCCCTGGCTACTCTTTTGCTGACTCCGGCGCCATCCAGACCTTGTCACAGGCATTTCCGGGGCGAAAGTTTTCTCAAAAACCGAAAACGAGCAATCGATGAAGCGCTGGTGCGCGCGGTGTCGCTCCCCGCTCGCCCCGGCGTGCATGGAACGGCAACCCATGAGGGCCGTTTCCAAGCCCCCGCTCACCGTCCAACGACAATGTTCGAGCACCGTGCCGAACAGGAGTCCCGCAGAGTCGGCCATCGCGGTCCGACTCTGCCACACAGGCTGCCGAAACTCCAGGCGCGGTTCAGCGCCAAGGGTTCAGCGACGAGCCATTCGAATCCGTGCATGTGCGTGAGCACATGGGCATACATGCCACCGTCGCAGGGAATATTGGTGCCGCGATTGGTGCCGCGAATCCAGGCGCTCGGCGACGAGCAGAGAAAAGCAACCAGAGGCGCGATGTCCTCGGGCGTTCCTGGGCGATCCATGACCTTCATGTCTTCCTCGGCGCGTGCGCCCAGGGTTTGAATGCAATCGGCAAGAATCGGGGTCTGAACCGGGCCGGGGCTCACGCAATTCATGCGGATGCCGCGATCACGCCACGTCCAGCGATTCAGCATGGTCCAGACGATCAGCGTCTCCTTGGACAAGAAATAACTGCGTGCATCGTCGACACGGTGGGCCTCGCAGTATTTCTCGACCTCGGTGAAAGCACGCAACCCCGGGAAGTTGACGCGCAGGACCGCTGCGGCACTGCGCGTGGGTGGCAGTCCCGCGATGTTGCAGAGCGCGTCGATCCCACCACCTACTGCGGCCGCGGCATGCGCGATGGAAGCAGGGTCGGACAAATCAGCACGCACAAAGTGATCCGCTCCGTCGGCAGGATTGCGGTCGACGCCAACGACCGTGGCACCTTCGCCCTTCAGCTCTTTGACGGTTTCCGCACCGATACCCGATGCTGCCCCGGTCACCACAATCTTCTTTCCAGGCAGTCGCATCTTGATCTCTCCTAGGTCCGAGGTGGGTTCAGAGTGGGGCATGGCGCGGCGTCGTCTGCACGCTGATCCAGCGCAGTTCGGTGAACTCGTGCACACCGGCCTTGCCGCCGAATCCGCCATATCCGCTGCCCTTGACGCCACCGAAGGGCATCTGCCCTCATCGTGGGCGGTTGGCCCGTTGACATGGCAGATCCCGGATTCGATGCGCCTGGCCACGTTCATGGCACGCGCCACGTCGCGCCCGAAAACGGCGGCGGAGAGTCCGTATTCGTTGTCGCTGGCGCAGGCAATCGCCGCCTCGATGTCCTTGACCCGCACGGTCGGTTTGACCGGGCCGAACGATTCGTCGCGGAAAATGCGCATGTCCGCAGTGACTGGTCGAGCAGGGTGGCCGGCATGAGCGTGCTGTCGGCCTTGCCGCCGCAGACCAGCGAAGCACCTTTGGCCAGTGCATCGTCGATGAGGGCGTTGCAGCGCTCAACCGTACTCATGTCGACGACCGGGCCCAGCACGGCCGGGCCTTTGCGCGGATCCCCAAGCGGCAGGCCGCTTGCCTTGGCCGCCGGGCGGGACACAAAGGCGTCAGCGATGCTCTCGTCGACGATGATGCGCTCGGTCGACATGCAGATCTGGCCCGAGTTCGCGAAGGCGCCGAAGGCTGCGGCATTCACCGCGGCTTCGATGTCGGCGTCGTCGAGCACCACCCGTGGTGCTTTCCCGCCAAGTTCGAGCACAACTGGCTTGAGGTACCGGGCACATAGCGATGCAATGATCTTGCCCACGCGCGTCGAGCCGGTGAAGTTGACGCGTCGCACGGCTGGATGGGCAATCATGGCCTCCACGACCTCGGCGGCGTCAGCCGGCGCGTTGGTGACAAAATTCACCACACCCGCTGGCAGGCCCGCATCCTGCAGCGCCTCGGCGATCAAACCATGGGTTGCTCTGGGCAGAGTTCCGAGCCCTTGAGGACGGCCGTGGTGCCACACGCCAGCGGAGTCGCGATCGCACGCACACCCAGGATGATGGGCGCGTTCCAGGGCGCCATGCCAAGCACCACGCCAGCCGGTTGACGTATGGCCATGGCCAAATTGCCCGGCACATCCGAGGGAATGACTTCACCGCTGACCTGTGTGGTCAGCGCGGCGGCTTCCAGCAACATTCCTGCCGCGAGGTGAACGTTGAAACCCGCCAGATTCCCCGTTTCTGCGGCAACGGCATTCGCGAATGCCTCGGACTTCGCCGCGAGCGACTGCGCGGCCTTCATCAGCATGGCGCGACGCCCGCCCGGGCCGATTGCGGCCCAGGCGGGGAAGGCCTTCGCGGCCGCATCGACTGCCGCCAAGGGGGTTGCGGCGATCGAACGTGGCCCCACTGGCCGCCTGGACATGTTGCCCGGCAATCAGCATCGAAATGTTGTTCATGGATATCTTCGGAGGGTCCATGCAGTGAGCCGCCAGCCTCAAGCATTCAGCGGCCAAGGAGATGGCATTCGCTGCCAGTGGGCGCAGGAATTCCCCAGAGGCTTCTCTGCCAATGGTTGTTTTTAAGAGGAAACTGGTGCGCCCGGCTGGAATCGAACCAGCGGCCCTTGGCTTCGGAGGCCAATACTCTATCCACTGAGCTACGGGCGCGGATCTCGATGTTGCGGTGGTGCAGGCGGCGCGTTCGGCAACTTGTCGCTAAGCGCTTTTGCCCCTCACTTTGGCCCTTCAAAACAGGGCAACCGACCCTTCTACATCAAGCTTATGGTGATGAAAATCAACATGCAAGTGTATCAGTAGCGCTGTTTGCGGCGAGTGTGACCAAAACGATGCGCGTAGGCCATATCATGCGGCAGGTTTCACCATCCAGACCTATTTCATAACCACGCGTTGATCATGAGCGAACATCCATCCCAGTCTTCCAACGAAAGCGGCGAGCTGCCATTCGCATCCACGCTGCGCAAGACCATCATCATTTTGCTGGTGGGTTTTGCCACGCCTGTCATTGTCTTGCTATTGATCGTGCATTTCATCTCGGACGAAACTGTGCCTCCGGCAGGATCCTTGTCCCTGTCGACGGCGGCTGTCGATCAGCGCGTTGCAGCTGTGGGACAAGTTGCCGTCGCTTCCAGCGCAAAAGCCGCTTCGCAGGCCAATGCAGCGTCCATGTCGAGCGCTGCGCCGGCCCCGGCGGCTTCGGCCACCGCGACTGCGGCGGCGGCCTCGCAACCCGCCGGCGGCGCCCCGGCGGCAGCGGCGGTCACCGTTGCCAGCGCCGATGCAGGCAAAACGTTGTATGAGTCGTCCTGCATTGCCTGTCATGGTGCAGGCATTGCGGGTGCGCCGAAATTTGGCGACAAGGATGCCTGGGCGCCGATCATCGCGCAAGGCGTACCGGTACTTTACGACCGCGCCATTCACGGCTACACCGGCAAGCGCGGCATGATGCCGCCCAAGGGTGGCAGCACCGCCAGCGATGCGGACGTGAAGGCCGCGGTGGACTACATGGTGGCGGCAGCGAAGTCATAGCAACACCTCGCCAGGCATGGCCAAGGCGCCCCGTTCGCGCCTTGGCAGACACCCACGAAAAAGCCCGTATCCTGCGGGCTTTTTCGTGGGTGCGGTCTCGGATGGGCAAGAGGCGGATGGCGCGCCGGGCGGCGCGCTCACGTCAAGCCATCGCCATGTGCGGATGGCTGGATTTGAAAACCGAGGCGGCTGCGTAAATCCAGGTCCGACATGGGTTCCAAAACCATGGGCGCGAACCCAGGCAGGGACAGCAGGCGCAGCGTATCGTCCAGCCAGGGCGCCAGGAGGCTCGTATCCAGGCTATGGACAATGCCCGGCCCTTCGCTGCTGGCAAAAAACAGCCGCCCGAGGGCATCGACATACCCAGCGCTGATGTCGCAGGGCTTGCCGGTGTGGGTCTGCCAACGGGGCCGGTCGTCGACGCTCTCGCCAACCTGCAAGCGCAGCACCAGCGGTGCGGCTTCCAGATCCACATAAACACGCTGCGGCCCGTTCTGAAAAAACCAGTAGCCGCGTTCATCCGCCGCGTAATTGCGCTGGATGAAGTCAATCAATTTTTCGTGCAGCACGCGGCTGGCACCGGCTTTGTCGAGCCGGCCCCGGGCATCGCGCGGCCAGGGGTGAATCTCCGCGTCGCGGATCCACCACTGCCCGCGCGCATCCAGCGCCAGCCAGCCGGTGCAGGCCGGAACATTGGGCCAACGCAACAGGGCCTTGCGAACCAGTTCATCCATGGCTGTTGTTGACCAAGAAATGCGCGGACGCTCAAACGCCCTGCTGGAAAAAATGCAGCAGGCGTTGCGGCATCCATGCAATGTGCCCCGGGATAGGCCCCTGGGCAAAACCGACATGGCCGCCTTGCTCGGGTTGCTCCAGCCACACACCAGGGGCAACTTCGCCGGCTGCAGGCAAGGCCGCCGCCGGCAGGAAGGGGTCGTTACGGGCGTTGATGACCAGCGTTGGCAGGCGGATGCTGGCAAGGTGGGGTTTGCTGGAAGCGCGGTGCCAGTAGTCGTCGGTATCCCGAAAACCATGCACGGGTGCGGTGAAGGCGTTGTCGAAGTCGTACAGGTCGCGTGCCGTGGCAATGGCCTGTGCATCGGCCAGGCCCGGATGCAGGCGCACCATGGCCAGCGCCTTGGGCTTGAGTGTGCGCAGGAACATGGGCGTGTACACCCTGCGGTTGAAGCCGCGGGAAATGGCCGCGCCACCAGCGGCCAAGTCCATCGGAGCGCTGACGCTGGCCAGCGCCTGGACGACTGCGGCCGCCTGCGTGCCTGCCTCTTGAGCCCAGCGCAACAAGGCGTTGCCGCCGAGCGAGATGCCGGCCGCGTAGATGGGGCCGGCATGCGAGCTGCGAAACCGCCGCAGGACCCAGTCGACCTCCTGCCAGTCGCCCGAGTGGTAGGCGCGTGGTGCGCGGTTGAGTTCGCCGGAACAGCCGCGGAAATGCGGCACGGCCATGCGCCAGCCGGCAAGCCGGCAGGCCTGCGCGGTGGCCTGCGCGTAGTGGCTGCGAGATGAACCTTCCAGGCCATGAAACAGCACCAGCAGCGGCCTTGTCTCTGATGCTGCGTCAGCCACGCGCGCAGCCGGCGCAACGGGATCGATGCGATCGACATCGATGAAGTCGCCATCGGGCGTATCCCAGCGCTCGCGCATCCAGGCGAGCGCTGGGATGGGCGTTGCCGTGAGGGCTCCCAGGCCTCTGCCTTGCGGCAACCGCCCCCCAGGGGGAATGAAAAAACTTCGGTCAGCCGTGCCTTGTCTCATGGAACGCGAAAACAGCGCCGGCCAGATGGTCTGAGCCTGGCCTCCAGGCAGCCAGCGCGGCGCGGTGTAGGCAGCCAGCTGCGGCCCATTGAACGTATCGATGGTGCTTGGTGCAGCGACGGACATGGCTGCATCGGCCGTGCCGGCAACGTCAGCGGTCGAGTCGTGGCCACGCTTCAATGCAGACGCTCCGAAGTGGCCATGACTTCGGCCGCTTCGTGGGCCGTACCGGGGCTGGCGTGGTGCAGCACCAGGCGCCAGCCGTCGGATGTCTTGATGTAGACATTGGTGGCGAGCACGAAGGCGAACTGCTGCTCCCCCGGATCGCTCTGCACCAGCACGCGCTCGACCACGTTGTGCACGGCGCCACCCAGGGTGACGGTGCGCAGCACCCGCTCGGGCGTGATGCGCACCGGGCCAACCGCGAACAGTTGCTCGAAGCTGGCGCGTATGGCTGCCGGGCCGACGAGGCGCGGGCCGCCCGGATGCACGCAAACCAGATCGTCCTCATCGGCCCAGACCCGCATGAGCGCATCCACATCGGCCATTTGCAGGGCCTCGTAAAAGGCGGCCTCGGCGGCTTCCGCCGAGCTTTGCAAACCTGCTCGCTGCGATGTTGCGCGTTGCATGAAGCACTCCTCGATGTTCGGTTCGACACAACTGCACGGCAGCGGCAACTCCAGCGCCGCTGCAGACTTGATTTGAACACCACCGTTTCAAACCCACTCGCAGCCCCTGTCGCGACACCCAGGCCTGGCGGCAAGGGCACGCGTGCCGCTCAAGCGAAGCGCGAGCTGTGCGAAGCGCACGGGCACATCGCAATATCCACCGGCCGGCCCTGGGTTGGCCCGCAAAGAAAGACGCCAGGATGCCTCCAGAGCCATCGCGACGGCCGATTAAACCTGGCTTAAAACCGGGCACAAATCTGGCCTAAAACCCCGCAGCGGGAAACCGATCATGACTTCGGCAAGTCTCATCCCGATAAGACCGCCTCTTGTTCAGCGGCCCATCGGGGTGGACTGGCCTACCCGGTGCCTGCCAACGCTTTGCTGCGTTCGCGGACATGGCATTGGGGGGGTCTCTTCATTCGGGCCGAGACGCCATGGCGGCCACAAGGGCTTGCAGTCTTGCAGGCCGTTGTGCAGTCGCATGGCGGTTGTTCCTGTCCTTCCAAGGAGTTGCCATCATGAAGCACCTTCCAACATCGGTGAAATGTGTCGCCCTCCTGGCCGCGGCCTTGCTGCCCCTGGCTGCCTCGCAAGCCCATGCCGCGACCATCCATACCCAGGGTTCCATCCAGTACGTCTGCAGCGGCGTCGGCCAAGGTTCCCTGCAGAAAATGCAGGCGCAAGCCGCCAAGTTCAACCTCGGCTTCTGGATGGTGAAGGGGCCGCAAGGGGAGTATCTGGCCAATGTGCCGGTGAAGGTCATGCAAAACGGCAAGACCGTGGCCAAGTTCACCGCCGGCGGCCCGTTGTGCTACCTCAAGGCACCGGCGGGCACCTACACCATCGAGGGGCGCCATGACGGCCAGTTGCGCACCATCCAAGCGCAGAGCGGCACCACGGCGCACTATTTGCGTTGGTGATCGCGTCGCGTGCTGTGTGAAGTTGCTTGCCGCCATCGCCTGAATCACTGCAGACGTCACCGACTTGAGTCCACTGGAACGGTTTATGCATATTCCCGAGGTGTTTTTCGCTCCTGGAGACCGGTCATATTGGACAGCGTCAAGACCAAGTTTTCGCACGTCAAGCCAGGCGATACCGCGTTCAAGGGCGACGGCCCGCGCGATTTTTCCACTACCGCGATCTCGGCCTCAAGGAGGCCACCAATGGCCGAGTGGTTGCCCATCTGGTGAAGGCCACCGACATCCCGCCCGAGAACAGCGGTACCGGCTGGCATTTCCATGTGGCCGACTTCCAGATCGTCATCATGACCAAGGGCTGGGCGCGCTTCATGTACGAGGACCAGGACACACTGGTGGCGGCAGGCGACTGGTGGATCAGCGCCCGGGCATCTTGCATTGCCTCTACGACGACTCACTCGCCCGACATGGAGTATCTGGAAATCGTCGGGCCGGCCGACTTCTGCGTGGTCGATACCGAAGGCCCTTGCGCGATTCCACCGCCCGCCCACGCCCTGGCAATAGCTTGCGGCGCCAGGCATCATGACCTGTGCGCCGCAGGCAGGAGCAGCCAGCTTCAGAACTCCATGTCGAGTTCGTCGATGTCGGTGTGCTGCCGGCTCGCGGCTGCCAGCCATTCCTGCATTTCCGGCAGGGCCATGATGCGTACGGCATACGCGGTGCAGGCGCCATCGAGCGCCACGTCGTAGATCATGAAGCGGGTCGCCACCGGGGCGTACATGGCGTCGGCCATGCCGCGCTCGCCGAACAGGAACGGGCCGCCGTAAGTCGTCAGGCATTCGTGCCAGATGGCGAGAATGCGCTCGATATCGGCTTGCGCCCGGGCCCATACCTTGTAGCCGGGGTCATGGCCCTTGAGGTTCATGGGCAGGGCCGAGCGCAGGTTGGCGAAGCCGGAATGCATCTCGCCACTGATGGCGCGGCGATGCGCGCGCATCGCCAGGGTTTCGGGCAGCAGGCCGGCCTTGGGCTTGACCTCGTCGAGGTACTCGGCAATGGCCAGGGTATCCCACACCTTGATGCCGTTGTGCGTCAGGCAAGGCACCAGGATGGAGGACGACAGCAGCAACAATTCCTGGCGCGCTCCGGCGTCGTCGGGCGAGACCAGGATTTGGTCGAAATCCAGCTTGGCGAACTTGGCGAGCAGCCAACCCCGTAGCGACCAGGACGAGTAATTCTTGCTGCTGATGCTGAGCGTGGTGCGCGCCATGGCCTCGTCTCCGCTGTGTGTATGCCAAAACCGGGGGCGATGCCCGGTCCATGCCGGATTCCAAGCAAGCGCTGTGCCAGCGCGGGCCGCCAGGCCGCGTCAGCCAGGCCCGGAGAAGCGACCGAGTTCCCTGGATGCACGGGCAAACGGCTTGAAACTTGCTTGCTTGAACAAGCACCCCAGCCATCGACACGGGGCGCCCAGACGACCGCGAGCGGCAACGCCGTTTCAACCCGTGAGACCGCCATGCTCGACCAAACCAACGAAACCCAGGCGACATGCTTTGGCCCCTGCGCGAGTTCGCGCGCAGGGCCGCACCTGCGTGGCGTGACACCCGCCTGGGCTTGATCGAGCTGATGCCCTTGCGCCAGATGTCGGCCGCGTTCGAGGTGCTGGCGCTGGCGCGCCTCACGCACAAGCGCCCTGGCTTTCGCATCGACACCGTGGAGCATGGCGGACGCACCATAGCCATGCATGAAGAACCGGCCGCCGTCACGCCCTTCTGCACCCTGCTGCATTTTCGCAAGGGCATGGAGCACCCGGGACCGGCCGTGCTCATCGTCGCGCCCATGTCCGGGCACTTCGCCACGCTGCTGCGCGAAACCGCACGCACCATGCCGCAGGACCATGATGTCTACATCACCGACTGGCACAACGCCCGCGACGTGCCGCTGCGCGAAGGCCGCTTCGGTCTGGACGAATACACCAAGCACCTGATGCGCTTCCTCGAGGTCATCGGCCCTGGCTCGCACCTCATGGCCATCTGCCAGCCCAGCGTGCCGGCACTGGCCGCCACCGCGCTGATGGCCGAGGACCGCAACCCCGCCACGCCCGCCAGCCTGACCCTGATGGCCGGGCCCGTCGACTGCCGCATCAGCCCCACCGCGGTCAACCTGCTGGCCACCTCGAAGCCCATCGAGTGGTTCGCGCAAAGCCTGGTCAGCCCGGTGCCACTGCAGTGCAAAGGTGCCGGGCGCGAGGTCTACCCGGGCTTCCTGCAACTCACGGCTTTTCTCAACATGAACCTGGAGCGCCACACCGACATGTTCCGCCAGTATTTCGACGACCTGGTGGAGGGCAATACCGACTGCGCCCAGTCCACCCGCAAGTTCTACAAGGAGTATTTCGCCGTGGCCGATCTGCCCGCCGAGTTCGATCCGGGGTACGCACCACGGGTGAGAAGCCCCTCCCCCACATCTGGGGAAGGTTGGGAGGGGGGGGGATAATGTGTTGCGCCAAAGAACCTCCCCACCCCAGCCCTCCCCGCCTGCGGGGAGGGCGCAGCGCAGGGTGCTTCAGTCGTTCTTGATACGGCTGACGATGGCCGCGGTGAAGGTCTTGGTGTCGGCCTTGCCGCCGAGGTCGCCGGTGCGAACCTTGTCCGCATTGAGCGTGCCGGAGATGGCCTGGCGCAGGCGCGTGGCCTTGTCGTGCAGCTTGACGTGGTCGAGCATCAGCGCCGCGGCCAGCATCAGCGCGATGGGGTTGGCCAAGCCCTTGCCGGCGATGTCGGGCGCCGAGCCGTGCACCGCCTCGAAGATGGCCGCATCCTGGCCGATGTTCGCGCCTGGCGCCATGCCCAGCCCGCCCACCAGCCCGGCGGCCAGGTCCGACAAAATATCGCCGAACAAGTTGGTTGTGACCAGGGTGTCGAATTGCCAGGGGTTGATCACCAGCTTCATGCAGCAGGCGTCGACGATGACGTTGTCCAGATCGATCTGCCCGGCGTACTTCTCGCCGTGCAACTGATAGGCGGTTTCCAGGAAGATGCCGGTGAGCGCCTTCATGATGTTGGCCTTGTGCACCACCGTCACTTTCTTGCGCCCGAGGGCAATGGCGGTTTGGAAGGTGTAGTTCAGGATGTTGAGCGCGCCCTGCCGGGTGTTCACCCCGGTGGCGATGGCCACGGCGTGCGGGTCGTCGTTGATCGGGATGTAATGCTCGTAGCCCATGTACAGCCCTTCGACGTTCTCGCGGAACACCAGCAGGTCGATGTCGTCGAAGCGTCCGCCAGGCACCATGGTCTTGGTCGGGCGCATATTGGCATAGAGCTTGAAGGCCTCGCGCAGGCGCACATTGCTGGAGCGGTAGCCGCCGCCGGAGGGCGTTTCCAGCGGGCCCTTGAGCGCCAGGCGGGTGCGGCGAATGCTGTCGAGCGTGACCGGCGGCAACGGGTCGCCCGCGGCATGCACCCCGGCCAGGCCGGCCACCTGCACGTCCCAGTCGAACGGCGCTTGCAGCGCGTCGAGCGCGGCCAGCGTCGCGTCCATGATCTCGGGACCGATGCCGTCGCCTGCAATCAGAGTGGCGGGAATGCGTGTGCTCATGGGGTCTCCAACGATGAAAAGGCTGCCTGCGGAAAAGGTCCGCAGGCAGCCCGTAAGCATAAGCCGCGCCCATGAATGCCCCGCCCGGGCCGATGCGCCACGACTGCACCGCCAAGCCCTTCTCAGCCCTGGCCGGGCTCCAAAAATCCCCCCGCGCGCCAGGTCAGCACCAAGGTGTCGCGCCAGCCGGGTTGGGTGGGATCCGTGGGCAGGATGGGGGTGGATTCGTGGATCACGCGACTGTCGTCCATCAGCAGCGCGCTCCACGGTTGCTCCAGGGTGAAGCGCACGCCGTGAGGTCCATCGGCCTGGAACACGCGGGTTTCGCCACCGCGAATGCCGTGGCGCTGCACCAGGATGACGGCGACGAAGTCGACCCCGTCGCGATGCGCGCCCTCGGGCGTGGGACGGCCTATGCCTTCGTGGGTGTCGATACGGAATTGGTGGGCTTCGACAAACCATTGCCGCTGTGGCCGCAAGTGCGCGAACAGGCGCCCCAGCCCGAGCAGCAGTGCCGCCATGCAGGGCAAGGCCAGCAAGCCCGCGTCGAGCGGCGCGTACCAGCGCAGCATGCCGCCGTGCAGGGCGTTGTAGGTGGTGGGCTGGTAATGGGCGCGGTGCGGCGCCAAGGCCAACGCGTTCTCGCCCGCGGCGGCTTGCAGCTTGTGGATGTAGCTGGCGTGGCGGCGGCTGCGGTAGTGCCCGCCGTCTTTCAGATAGCTGTCCGGCGGCAGTGCGTTCCAGTAGGCGGCGGCCTGGTCGCAGGCTTGCGCGCCCAGGCCGCACAACGCCGCCAATTCGGCGGCCGGCAGCACGGCGTAGCCCGCGGCGCGCAGGCGCTCTGCGGCGTCGGCATGGTTGCCTGCTGCAGGCTCGCCGCCGGCGACAAAACCGGCGACAGCCTCATCCAAGGCGGTGAGCCCGCGGTTCATGGCTGGCTCACTTGCCCCAACCGTCTTTGAGCGTGGCGGTGCGGTTGAACACCAGATGGCCGGGCGCATGGTCTTTCGCGTCGGCCGCGAAATAGCCGTGGCGCTCGAACTGCACGCTCTGCCCCGGCTGGGTCGAGGCTTGGCCGGGTTCGACCCAGGCTTGCGCGATGCGCAGGCTCTCGGGGTTGAGCATGGAGAGGAAATCGCGCCCGCCGGCATCCGGCTGGGCCTCGGTGAACAGGCGCTCGTACAGGCGCACTTCGGCGGACATCGCATCGGCCGCGGCCACCCAGGTGATGACACCCTTGACCTTCACCGCTGCGGCGCCGGGCGTGCCGCTTTTGGTGTCGGCAACCAGGGTGGCCTGCACTTCGGTCACCCGGCCCTGCGCATCCAGCGTGGCGCCGGTGCACTCGATCACATGGCCGTATTTCAGGCGCACGCGGCTGCCGGGAAACAGGCGGAAAAAGCCTTTGGGCGGATCGAGCACGAAGTCGTCGCGCTCGATCCACAGCTCGCGGCCGAACTTGAAGTGGCGCGTGCCCCACTCGGGATGGTGGGGATGCACAGGAGCCTGGCAATCGTCCAGCATGCCGGCGCCCATCAGCTCGTCCCAGTTGGTGAGCACGAGCCTGACGGGGTCGAGCACGGCCATGGCGCGCGGGGCCAGCGGATCGAGGTCTTCGCGCAGCGCGCCTTCGAGCGTGGCGTAGTCGATCCATGAATCGGACTTGGTCACGCCGATGCGCTCGGCGAACAAACGCAGGCTGGCTGCGGTGTAGCCGCGGCGGCGCAGCCCGGCGATGGTGGGCAGGCGCGGGTCGTCCCAGCCGGCCACATGGCCTTCGTTCACCAGTTGCGCCAGCTTGCGTTTGCTGGTGACGACATAGCCGAGGTTGAGGCGGGCGAACTCATGCTGGTGCGGTAGCGGCCGGGCAAGCACGCCGAGGTCGGCCAGTTTGCCCAGCACCCAGTCGTAGAACGGGCGCTGGTCTTCGAATTCGAGCGTGCAGATGCTGTGGGTGATGCGTTCCAGCGCGTCCTCGATGGGGTGGGCGAAGGTGTACATCGGGTAGATGCACCAGGCGTTGCCGGTGCGGTGATGCTCGGCGAACTTGATGCGGTAGATGGCCGGATCGCGCAGGTTGATGTTGGGCGAGGCCATGTCGATTTTCGCCCGCAGCACCATGCTGCCTTCCGGGTGCTGGCCAGCACGCATGGCCTCGAAGCGTCGCCGGCTCTCGGCGGCTGGGAGGTCGCGCCAGGGGCTGGCCACACCGGGCTCGGTGAGGGTTCCGCGGTTGCGGCGCATCTCATCGGCGCTTTGTTCGTCGACATAGGCCAGGCCGGCGTCGATCAGGGCGCAGGCGGCTCGCCACATGAGGTCGAAGTAGTCGCTGGCGAAATATTCGTGATTCACCCCGCCAGCCACCCAGTCGAAGCCCAGCCAGCGCACCGCGTCGCGGATGGCGTGGACGTATTCGTCCTCTTCCTTCTCGGGGTTGGTGTCGTCGAAGCGCAGGTGGCACACGCCGCCATAGTCTTGCGCCAGCCCGAAGTTCAGGCAGATGCTCTTGGCATGGCCGATGTGCAGATAACCATTGGGCTCGGGAGGAAAGCGGGTGCGAATGCGCGCGGCATCGAACGGCGCCTCGGCGAGCTGTTGCGCGTCGCCCGGCACGCCGGCGAAGCGCCGGCCGGCATCGCGCCCGCTCGCCAGGTCGGCCTCGATGATCTGGCGCAGGAAGTTGGAAGCCTTGGGGCTACTGGGTAGATCCGTGGGTTGCATGGGAAATGATGTGAAAAGAGCAATTTTCCGTCAAGCGCGGCGACGAGGGAGTCCTCATGGCGAAAGTCTTCGCATGCCAAGGGCATGGCGCGGCGTGTTGATGACCAGAATCTCAACGCTCGCCAACGCGTCGTTGATGCTGTGCAGCAGGCTCTGGATGTGCTCTCGTCAGCTCGATGGGATCGGCATCGGTCTCGGCCATGGCGTCAATGACTCGGCGCGGTCTGCATGGCTCTGGCGAAGCGGGAGGGGGGGCGCGGCCTCGTGGCCCAGGCCACGGATGCGCCCAGCAAGGCTCCAGCAATCGCGTCGACCACGACATGCTGCTTGGTCGCCAGGGTCGAGAAGACGATCAGCGCGCACCACAGCATGTTGAGGCAACGCATGCGCCTGCCGAAGCCCAGCGCTGGCACCATCCAGTCGAGCCAGAAAGCGGCAAACACCGCCGTGGCCACATGCAGGGACGGACAGGCGTTACCGGCCGCGTCGACCCCGCGCAGAATCGCGAAGCCGGGATGCTGCGCCCAGTTGATGGGGAATGCAGGCACCTGGGTGGGCCAGACATAGAACACGCCCAGGCCGATCAGGCAGACGATGGCCATGCGCGCGCCAAAGCCTATGATCTCGCGCCGCGTCGCCATCAAGGCCGGCGGCAAGCTCACGTACAACCACAGCGAGAAATAGAACGGCAGTGCCCAGGGCTGAAACCCGATCCAGCGGTCGAGGGCCGTCATGGGCATGACCGTGACCGCTCCATTCGGATGTTTGAGCAAATCAAAGTAGGCCAGAAAAAACACCCAGGTGAACGCCGTGGTGCCGATGGACTTGAACCAGACATGACGCATCATGGTGCGCCATGTCTGCAACGCCAGTGCGCCCGCAGTCGGAGCAGCCGGGGACTCGTTCACACGCGATAAGGCCATGATCGATTCCCGCCCCGCGCCTAAGCCGCCACGCGGCGTGCGATCAGGCTGGCATGGCTGTCGTACCCGGCCAACTCCGCATGGGCATGGGCCAGCGGCCGCACCGCCTCGTTGGTGGTCATGGTGGATGTCGCCCAGGTCACCGCAGAGGCCTTGCTGGATGAGTTGGGCAAGCATGCATCCCTCTGAGTTCCCACGGTTTTTTTGCCCGCTGATAAGGTCGGCACATGCTAGCAGCGCGCTGCGCCACGGCAGCCAGAAAAACCAGCGGCATGGCTGTGTAGCGAAGGCAAAAAACTTCCTTGAACTTGTCGGCAAAGCGCCCAAAGCCGGCGTTGAAGCGTTGAAGGCTACAACTTGGGAGATCCATCATGCTGCGACAAACCCTGCTTGGACTGGTGGCAACAGCCGCCGTTTTCAGCGCTCCCAATGCCCATGCCGGCGACGTCTGGTGGTCCGTTTCGGTCGGTCTGCCGGCCGTGGCCTTCAATGTGCCACCGCCCATCGCCTACCCCGCTCCGCCACCCATGGTGTATGCGCCACCCGTGGCCTATGCGCCTCCCCCGGTGGACTACGCACCACCTCCAGTCAGGTACCGGGTTGCGCCACGCCCACCTGTGGTGGCCTACAACGGCTACCCCATTGGCGATGCGCAGGCCGCGTATCCAGGCTGGGGGCCCCGCCCCGACCGCCATGACTGGCATGCATGGAAACATGAGAGACGGGAGCGTCGGCACTGGAAGCATGACAACGACTGATGAACAGGCCCTAGTTCTGTCACGTTTTGTCAGATTTATGTGGAGCGTACTGTCTCCATTGGCCGCTTCGCCGCGTTGATATCGCATACACAAGGCAGACCTCTTCGGAGAACCATCATGCTTCGCACATCTTTATTGGCTTTGACCCTGAGCGCCGCAGCCGCGCTGGCACCTGCCGCTCATGCCGACGGGGTGTATTGGTCGCTGGGCGTCGGCGGCCCGGGTGTGGCTGCCAATTTCGGCAACGTCTACCCCGCTCCCCCGGTGTATTACTACGCCCCACCTCCGGTTTACTACGCCCCTCCGGCGCCGGTCTATTACGCCCCACCCCCTGCAGTCACCTACTACCCAGGATATATCAGCTATGGCGTCTACAATCGCCCGTGGCATCCAGACCGTGGCTGGCACAGGGGCTGGGGGCGTGAGGACGACGACGAGCGCCATTGATCGGCGACTGCAAGCCACGCCACTGTCGGCTTGCGGGGTGATTGAGAAGCAAGGTGAGATGGGACCGGCCCATCTCACCGTCATCGCACCTTTGGGTTGACGTTCCAAACCGGTTGCCTGCGCCATACCTCGGCATGGGGGTGGGATATGGCCCGAATGCCCGGGCACAAGGCTTGATCTTTTATGATGACGCCTTGATTTGCTTTGTTTTTTGAGCCTTTTGGCAGCCCCATGTCCGATTCTCTGACCGTCCAATCCCCTGCCGATCCCGCTTTCATCCTGGACATCGCGCAGCTCGTCGTCGCCTCGCTCAATCTCGAGACCGCAGCCGCCGACATCGACCCGGACGCACCGCTCTATGGGGATGGCCTGGGCCTGGATTCGATCGACATCCTGGAAATTGCCCTCGTCGTCTCCAAGCAATACGGGGTGCAATTGCGCGCCGATGACGCCGACAACCACCGTATCTTCAGCTCCTTGCGCCACTTGGCCAACCATGTGGCCGCACTGAGAAACCCGTGATCGCAACACGCTCCGGCTTCCTGCGCGGGGCCGTCGCCGCCGCGCTGTGCGTGGCCTATCCGCTGCTGGCCTATCTCGGGGCACGCGCGCCCCAACCCAACATCCCGGCGGCCATCGTCGCTTTTGCGCCACTTCTGGCCCTGCTGGGCTGGTTGGTCTGGCAGTCCGCGCACCGCTTCGCCGTGTTGCTGCTGGCTGTGCCGAGCGCCTGGCTGCTGTGGAACCAGCGCACAGTCATGCTGCAGCATTACGACTGGGCCTACCTGCTGCAGCATGCAGGGACTCTGGGCTTGTTGGCTTTCATGTTCGGGCGCACGCTGCGGCCCGGCTCCACCCCCTTGGTCAGCCGCTTTGCCCAGATTGCCCATGGCAGCATTTCAGCGCGGGTTGCGCGCTACACCCGCGGCGTGACCTGGACCTGGACGCTTTTTTTCGCTGCCATGACGCTGAGCTCGCTCGTCCTGTTCGTCGCCACGCCGCTGCCGACATGGGCCCTGTTCGCCAATCTGTTGTCTCCCTTGCTGGTGCTGGCGCTGTTCGTTGCCGAATATCTGGTGCGGCTGCGCGCCCTGCCTGCGCACGAACGCACCGGGCCGATCGAAGCGATACGGGCTTATGCGCGCTACAGCGTGGAGACGGCCACCCGGCGCGATGCGGCACGCGCGCAGGCCGCCGCGGCCGAGCCCTTCGCCACACCATCCGCCGAGCGGCGCTGAGACCGGCACAGCCGGGCTTCGACATGATGCAACTGCCGCTGGTTTCGACACCCGACCTCGACGCCGTGTTCGCCTGGCGCGAAGGCAAACCCATTCTCGCGCGCGATTTCCTGCACGACGTGCGGCAGGTGGCCGCCGCCATGCCGCGCAGCCAGCATGTGCTCAACACCTGCCGCGACCGCTACTGTTTTGGTGTGGGCTTTGCCGCCGCGTTGGTGAGCGGCAGGGTCAGCCTGCTGCCGTCCACGCGCACGCCAGACACCGCGGCGCAACTGCGCGCCTTCGCCCCAGATGTGTTCTGCCTGAGCGACGCGCCTTGCGACTTCGACCTGCCGTACATGCCCTACCCCGAGCCCTGCAGTGCCCCCACGCCCGGGGAAGCGCTTGCCATGCCGACGATCGCTGCCGATCGGGTGGTTGCCCATGTGTTCACCTCCGGCTCCACCGGCACCCCCATCCCCCACCGCAAGACCTGGGGCGCCCTGGCCAGCAGCATCCCGGCCAGCGCGGCCAGGCTCGGACTGCGCACAGGCGCGCGCCACACCCTGGTGGGCACCGTGCCGCCGCAGCATATGTACGGGTTCGAGTCCACCTTGCTGCTCGCGCTGCAGGGCGGCGTGGCGCTGGGCGCGGCGCACCCGTTCTACCCGGCCGACATCGCCGCGGCACTGGCCCGCGTGCCCGCGCCGCGCCTGCTCGTCACCACCCCGGTGCATCTGCGCGCCCTGCTCGCGGCGGACGTGAGCCTGCCGCCCGTGGCCGCCGTGCTCAGCGCCACCGCGCCCTTGGCGCTGGAGCTGGCGCACGAGGTCGAGACCCGCCTGGGCGCGCCGCTGCTGGAAATTTACGGTTCGACCGAGACCGGCCAGATCGCCACCCGGCGCACGGCGCAGAGCGACATCTGGGAACTGTTCCCGGGGGTGACCCTGCACACCGATGCCGCCGGCGTCACCATGGCCAGTGGCGGCCACGTGCTCGATCCCATCGCACTCAACGACGTCATCGAACTGCTCGACGCGCAGCATTTTCGTCTGCTCGGGCGCAGCGCCGACATGGTCAACATCGCCGGCAGGCGCAGCTCGCTGGCCTACCTCAACCACCAGCTCGGCACCATCCCCGGCGTGCACGACGGCGCGTTCTTCATGCCGGCCGGAAACGGCTCCGACGTCGCCCGGCTGATGGCCTTCGTCGTCGCTCCGGGCCTGCGCCGCGAAGACCTGCTCGCCGCCCTGCGCCAACGCGTCGACCCGGCATTTCTGCCGCGCCCGCTGGTGGTGGTGGATGCGCTGCCGCGCAATGCCACCGGCAAGCTGCCGCGCGCGGAGCTGGCCGCATTGGCGGCGTCCTTGCCTCCATCCAAGCTTCGCGAGGCCGTGACGGATGCGCGCTGAACCGTCCGCGCCAGACCCGGCCCAGCGTTTGGCCGGCGTCGAACTGCCTGGCTATGCGCCCGGGCATCCCGCCTTCGCCGGTCATTTTCCCGGCCGCCCCATCGTGCCCGGAGTGCTGCTGCTCGACGCAGCGCTTCACCATCTCGGCGCTGCGCAGGACTTCAGCGCGGGACCGTGCCACATCGGCACGGTGAAGTTCCTGAGCGTGGTGCAAGCCGGCGAAAGTCTGCTGCTGCAGCACGCGGCGACGCCGGACGGTGGCACGCGCTTCGAGCTGCTTGCCGGCACGCGCAAGGTGGCCAGCGGCAGCTTGCAAGGCACACGCGCCGGCGCCGCGAAAGCTCCCGCTGAACCATGAACACCCGGCCGTCCCACCTCGATGCGCAGCAGGCCCGGCAAGCCGCAGGCTTGCCGCCCGCGCGGCCAGTCGCGCCGCGTGCCGCCTGGGCAAACAATGGCGAGCGCAGCAACCAGTTCACCCTGCGCCTCATGACCTGGATTTCGCTGCGCCTGGGGCGGCGCATCGGGCGCCTCGTGCTGCTCGGCATCGCCGCTTATTTCGTGCTGTTCGCGCCCAGCGCGCGGCGCGCTTCACGCCAATATCTCAAGCGCGTGCTGGGGCGTGACGCGAACTGGGCGGACGGCTTCCGCCACGTGCACTGCTTCGCCTCCACCATCCACGACCGGATCTATCTGCTCAACGATCGCTCCGATCTGTTCGACATCCGGGTGCATGGCATCGAGCATGTCGACGCCGTGCTTGCCCAGGGTCATGGCGCCTTTCTGATGGGCGCGCATTTCGGCAGCTTCGAGGTGTTGCGCGCGCTGGCGCGGCAGCAGGGTGGCATTCCCGTTTCGCTGCTGATGTATGCCGACAACGCGCGCAAGATCAACGCCGCCTTGCACGCCATCAACCCCGCCGCCGCGCACGACATCATTCCACTCGGCCAGGTGGGCTCGATGCTGCACCTGCACGAGCGGCTGGACGCCGGCGCCGTGGTCGGCATCCTCGCCGACCGTTCGCTGCACGACGACACCACCGCCACGCTGCCTTTCCTCGGCGAGCCCGCGCCTTGGCCGCGCGGGCCGCTGCGCATCGCCGCACTGCTGCGCCGGCCGGTGATTTTCATGGCCGGCGTCTATCACGGCGGCAACCGTTACGACGTGCATTTCCTCCCCCTGGCGGACTTCTCCGCCTGCACCCGCGGCGAGCGGGCCGCTGCCATCGACGCGGCGCTGGCGCGCTATGTTGCGCAACTGCAGGCGCACTGCCACGCCGCCCCCTACAACTGGTTCAATTTCTACGACTTCTGGCAAGGTCCGGCCGCCGAGGCCGCCGGCCCCAAGGAACTGTGAACGCCCGCCGCTTGCCGCAACGCCCATGCATCGCACCCACGTGACTCCCGCCAGTATCCCCGACCGCCGCCGCCTGCTCCTGGCCATGGTGCTGTTTGCGGCCCCGTGGCTGGCGCTGCCGAGCCATGCGGCTGAATGGAACCTCGACGCGCTGATGCAGGCGCTGGCGCAACACAAATCGGGCCGCGCCAGCTTCGTCGAAACCAAGACCATGGCCATGCTCGACGCGCCCATCGAGTCGTCGGGCGAGCTGCGTTTCGCCGCACCCGATTTCCTGGAAATGCGCACCCTCAAACCCAAGCCGCAGACCATCATCCTCCTGGCCAACCAGCTCACCGTGGAACTCGGTGGCCGCAGCCACCAGCTCAGCCTGGACGATCACCCGGACATCGCCGTGCTGGTGGACAGCATCCGCGCCACGCTCAACGGCGACCGCAAGGTGCTGCAGCGCGACTACGTCGTCAGCCTGAGCGGCGACGCCGCGCAATGGACCTTGAACCTCGTGCCGGTGGACGCCCGGGCACGGGAGCGAGTGCGCGCCATTCGCATCGACGGGCGCCAGGGCCAGGTGCGCAGCATCGCCGTGCAACAGACCGACGGCGACCACTCCCTGATGACCATCCGCGAGCGGACCGACCCGTGACCCGCCGCGCCCTGCCCGCGCTGCTGCTGTGGCTGGCCGCGCTCGCAGCCAGCGTCGTGGCCATCACCCACAGCCGCTTCACAGCCGACATGTCGGCCTTCCTGCCGCGCGCGCCCGACGCCCAGCAACAGGTGCTGGTCGACCAGTTGCGCGACGGCATGATTTCGCGCCTCATCCTGGTCGGCATCGACGGCGCCCATGCGTCCACCCGCGCTGCGCTGTCCAAGGCCCTGGCGCAGCGCCTGCGCAGCCATCACGCCTTCGCCTCGGTGAACAACGGCGAGCCGGTCGACGCGCAACGTGACTACAAGCTGTTGTTGAAATACCGCTACGTGCTCAGCCCCAACACCACGCCGCAGGCCTTCAGCGCTGCCGGGCTGCACCAGGCCATGCAAAACAGCATCGACCAGCTCGCCTCGCCCATGGGCGCCGGCCTCAAAAAGCTGCTGCCCGCAGACCCCACCGGCGCCACCTTGCAACTGCTCGGCAGCCTGTCCTCCGGCGCCCAGCCACACATGGTGGACGGCGTCTGGGCTGCGCCCAAGGACGCGCGCGCGCTGCTGCTGCTGCTGACCAGCGCCCCCGGGACCGATACCGATGCGCAGCAGGCCGCCATCGCCAGCGTGCGCAGCGCCTTTGCCGACGCGCAACGCAGCCTCGGGCCGAGCGCGGCGCAAGCCAGCCTGGTGCTGAGCGGCCCGGGGGTGTTCGCGGTGCAATCGCGCGCCACCATCAAGGGCGCGGCCGAGCGCGTCTCGCTCATCGGCAGCCTGCTCATCATCACCATGCTGCTGCTGGTGTACCGTTCGCTGCCGGTGCTGCTGCTGGGTTTGCTGCCGGTGCTGTCCGGTGTGCTCGTGGCCATCGCCGCGGTCGGTCTGGGCTTTGGCGTGGTGCAGGGCATCACGCTGGGTTTCGGCACCACACTGATGGGCGAGGCGGTGGACTATTCCATCTACCTGTTCGTGCAGTCCAGCGAGGCCGGCGGCGGCAGCGCCTGGGTGCAGCGCTTCTGGCCCACCATCCGCCTGGGCATGCTGACCTCGGTGGTCGGCTTCGCCACCTTGCTGCTGTCGGACTTCCCCGGCCTGGCTCAGCTCGGCGCCTATTCCATCGCCGGTCTGGTGACGGCGTCCCTGGTCACCCGCTTCGTCCTGCCGCATCTGCTGCCGCGTGGGTTTGCGGTGCGTGATTTGAGCGCCATCGGCCAGCGCCTGTTGCACGCCGTGGCGAGGCTGCGGCGCTTGCGCTGGGTGCTGGCCGTGCTGGTGGTCATCGCGTGCTCCGTGCTGCTGCTGCAGCGCCAGCATCTGTGGAACACGCGGCTCTCGGCACTCAGTCCCTTGAGCCCGGCGTCGCTGGCGCTGGACGCGCAGTTGCGCCGCCAGATCGGCGCCCCCGACTCCGCCGATCTGGTGGTGGTGAGCGGCGACAGCGCCGACGCCGCGCTGGCCGCTGCCGAGCGCATCGCCCCGCGCCTGCAGGCGCTGCAGGCGCAGGGCGCCATTGCCGGCTTCGACACCCCGGCGCGTTTCCTTCCCAGCCTGGCGACGCAGCGCGCGCGCCAGGCGGCCCTGCCCCCGGGCCCTGAGCTGCAACGGCGCGTGGATGCTGCGGTGCAAGGCCTGCCGGTCAAGCCCGCCCTGTTCGCGCCCTTTGTGCGCGACGTGGAAGCCGCACGCCATGCCGCGCCGCTGACCCGCAGCGACCTCGCCCACACCTCCTTCGCGTTGGCCCTGAACGGCATGCTGCTGCGAGCCGCGAATGGCCACTGGTCCGCGCTGCTGCCGCTGCGCGCGCCAAGCTCGGGTTCGATCAACGGTGCGCGCGTCGCCGCCGCACTGGCGGGCACACACGCCAGCTACATCAACCTCGGCGACGTCAGCACCGGGCTGTACGACAGCTATCTGCGGGCCGCCGCGTGGTTGTCGCTCGCCGGGCTGGCCGCCATCGCCTTGCTGCTGCTCGTCGCCCTGCGTTCGCCGCTGCGGGTCGCGCGCGTGCTGGCGCCGCTGCTGGCGGCGGTGGTCGTGGTGGCTGCGGGCCTGTTGCTGGCGGGCATTCAACTCACCTTGCTCCACCTCGTCGGCATGATGCTCATCGTCGCGGTCGGCTCGAACTACGCGCTGTTTTTCGACCGTGGCCATGCCGAAGGCGGCGGCATCGCGCCGCGCACCCTGGCCTCGCTGCTGTTCGCCAATCTCACCACCGTGGCCGGCTTCGGCCCGCTGCTCTTCTCGGGCGTGCCCGTGTTGGAAGCGCTGGGCGCCACGGTCGGCCCCGGGGCCTTGCTCGCGCTGCTGTTCTCGGCCATGTTGTCCGCGCCCCCGGCAACGAGCAGCGAGGCCGTGCATACGGCCATGCCGGCGGCATAATCGAACGCTCATGCCCGACACGCTCACCGGCATCTCAACGCCCCCGCCATCCATCTGGCGACCCACGCCGCTGGTGCTGTTCGCGCTCGCGGTGCACGCCGCAGCCCTGGTCGGCGTCATCGTGCGGCCAGCGTTGTGGCCGTGGGCGTTGGGGGCCGTGATCCTCAGTCATGGGCTCATCACCGCCGCGAGCCTGTGGCCGCGCGGCCAGTGGCTCGGCCCCAACCTGATCCGCCTGCCGGAGGCTGCCATCGCGCGCGGCGAAGTCGCACTGACCATCGACGATGGCCCCGATCCGGACGTGACCCCGGCAGTGCTCGATCTGCTCGATGCCCACGGCGTGCAGGCCACGTTTTTCTGCATCGGCAGCCGCGCCCTCGCCCACCCGGAGTTGTGCCGCGACATCGTGCGGCGCGGCCATGCGGTGGAAAACCACAGCGCGCAGCATCGCCACAGCTTCTCGCTGCTCGGGCCGCGTGGTTATGCGCGCGAGTTGCAGGCCGGACAAGCCGCGCTCAGCGCAGTGACCGGGCGCGTGCCGCAGTTTTTCCGCGCCCCGGCCGGCTTTCGCAACCCGTTTCTGTGGCCCGTGCTGGCGCGGTTGAATTTGCGTCTGGCGAGTTGGACGCGGCGCGGGTTCGACACCCATGAGGGCGATCCGGCCATCGTCACCCGGCGGCTGCTGCGCAATCTGCGCGCCGGCGACATCCTGCTGCTGCACGATGGTCACGCCGCGCGCGCCGCCAGCGGCCAGCCGGTCATTCTCGACGTGCTGCCGCCGCTGTTGGCCGCCTTGCGCCAAGCGGGCTTGCGCGCGGTGACGCTGCACGCGGCCTGCGCCACGACCTCGTCCCCCCTGTCCCCGCTCGCTTCCGCCCCGGCTCAGCCATGAGCCGTGATGCCAGCGCGGGAACTCGCTGATCCGCCACGAATTCCGCCCCCAGCGCAGACGCCACGTCTACCCGTACTGTGACGCGTAGACATGCCCCCGGATGAAGGCCACCAGGTCGGCGGGGCGATCCACGCGCGCCAGGCCTGCGTCAAAAACCAGCTTTGCCACGCGCGCCGCCGTCTGGATCTCGACCTCCAGGATGTTCGACTGCGGCGGGAACAGCATCCCGAGTTTCAACTGCTCGGCGGACACCTGATCCGCGACGGCATGGACCGCCTCGATGAACATCTCGTCGGTCACGCGCTTCGCATGCGTGGCGTAGATGGCCATCCCGACCGCGGGGAAGATATACAGGTTGTTCGCCTGGGAGGGAAGGAAGGTTTGTCCCGCCCTATGCACCGGCGGGAATTGCACACCGCTGGCGTAAACCACCTCTCGGACCAGACGTAGGCGTCCTCGGGTAGACATTCATGCTTTTGCGTCGGGTTGGACAGGGCGAAGATGATGGGGCGCGCATTGTGGCGCGACATCGCCTGCACCACGTCCTTGGAAAACAACTTGCCGACGGTGCTGACGCCGATGAGGGCCGTCGGCTTGAAGTCGTCGATCGCGGCGACGATCTCCGGGTATTCGGTCGCCAAATCCAGGTGATCGAACGGTTTGCTGGCGGCCAATGGGAGCGCGTAGGGCAACATGTGCGCGGGAAGGTTGGGGCGACCCGCAACCACCAGGCCCTGGGTATCGAAAAGACGGATTTGCCGCCGGGCCACCTCAGGCGCGACGCCCTGTTGCCCCAGCGCGGAGACGATCAGGTCGGCAAGGCCGATGGCGGCGGACCCGGCGCCCAGAAAGAGGATGCGCTGCCCCTTGAGTTGGCCGCCGGTGATCTTGAGCGCGTTGATCAGCCCCGCAAGCGTGACACCGGCGGTGCCCTGAATGTCGTCGTTGTAGCAGGAGACTTTGTTGCGGTAGCGGACCAGCAGGGCAATGGCGTCGACACCCGTCCAGTCCTCGAAATGGAGGCAGCAGTTCGGAAAAACCTCTTGAACGGCGTCGACGAATTCATCCACGAATGCGTAGAGTTCGTCGGTCGGCGGGCGCTTTTGCCGCAGGCCGACGTAGAGGCGGTCGGCAAGATAGGTCGCATTGTTCGTGCCGGCATCCAGGTACATGGGCAGCAGCCCTTGCGGCGGCACCCCCGCGGCTGCCGTGTAGAGCTGCAGCTTGCCCCGATCGGGATGCCCATGCCGTTGGCACCCAGGTCGTCCAGTCCGAGGATGCGGCCCGAAAAGCCCGAGAGGCCAAAGCGTCATGACTCTGCGGCTGCGACGTAGGGCCTGACCATCTTGGCCGGGTCGACGATGCGGTCGAATTCGGCCTCGGTCACATAGCCCAGTTGGAGTGCGGCCGCCTTCAGCGTCAGGTCGTGGTCCTCCGCGTAATGGGCGATCTTGGACGCCTTGTCGTAACCGATCACCGGCGCGAGCGCCGTCACCAACATCAGTGAGCGCTCCACGTACTCGGCGATCTTTTTCCGGTTGGGCTGCGTTCCCTCGACGAGGAACTTGCGGAAGTTCGTGCAGCCATCGCTCAGGATCGTGATCGAGTGCATGATGTTGAAGATGATCAGCGGCTTGTAGACATTCATCTCCAGATAGCCGCTGGCGCCGCCGAAGCCGACCGCGACGTCGTTGGCCATCACCTGCACCGCGAGCATCGTCAGGGCCTCGGCCTGGGTCGGGTTGACCTTGCCCGGCATGATCGACGAACCGGGTTCGTTTTCAGGGATCATCAGCTCGGCAAAGCCGGCGCGCGGGCCACACGACATCAGCCGAATGTCGTTGCCGATCTTGTAGAGCGAGGCGGCCAGCGTGCGCATCGTGCCCGAGAACTGCACGAGCGCGTCGTGCGCGCCCTGCACGGTGAACTTGTTGGGCGCGCTGACAAACGGCAGCCCGGTCAGCCGTGCGATTTCCGCCGCCGCACTTTCCGCAAACCCCGGGGCCGAATTGATGCCCGTACCCACGGCCGTGCCGCCCAGCGCGAGTTGAAAGACGCCCCCCAGCGCCGCCTCGAGCCGGCCGATGTTGTCGGCGAGCATGCCCGCGTAGCCCGACCATTCCTGGCCCAGAGTCAGGGGCGTGGCGTCCTGCATGTGGGTGCGCCCGATCTTGACGATGTCCTTCCAGTCCTCCGCCTTCGCGGCAATGGCGTCGTGCAGCGCCTGCACCGCGGGAATCAGCCGCTGTGTCGCGTTGACGGCGGTGGCGATGTACATGGCGGACGGAAACGAGTCGTTGGACGACTGCGCCATGTTGACGTGGTCGTTGGGATGCACCGGCGCTTTGCTGCCCAGCGGTGTTCCGGCGAGCTGGCAGCAGCGGTTCGAGATCACCTCGTTCACGTTCATGTTGAACTGCGTGCCGCTGCCCGTCATCCAGACATGCAGCGGAAACATGTCGTGATGCTGCCCGGCAAGAATCTCGTCGCAGACCTGCACGATCAGCTTGTAGGCCGGCGCATCGAGTCGCCCACTCGCGTGGTTTGCGCTTGCGGCACCTTTCTTGAGCGTGGCGTAGGCCGCGATCATTTCCCGCGGAATCAGATCCGTGCCGATGCTGAAGTACTGCAGCGAGCGCTGGGTCTGCGCCCCCCAGAGCCGGTCCGCCGGCACCTCGACCACCCCCAAGCTGTCCGATTCCTGACGTACGTCTGACATGTTTTCTCCTGTGAATCGTTCTTTCGATGAATTCAATCAGAACCTGGGAAATGCCAGGCTACGGATCTGCCATGCCGAGCTTCCAAACCGGCATGCCTCACGCTTGCAGGCGTTCG
Organism: Thiomonas sp.; assembly: GCF_054608695.1. Lineage (NCBI taxonomy): Bacteria > Pseudomonadati > Pseudomonadota > Betaproteobacteria > Burkholderiales > Thiomonas > Thiomonas sp. The sequence continues at coordinate 10,292 of NZ_JBTRXV010000010.1, read as the reverse complement.
GGCGGTCGTGAGGTCGTGCCCCCCTGTGCACAGGCCAGCAGGGCAAGGCCCGTGGGCAGCGCCAGTGCCAGAAGGCCGAAAGCCGCCTTGCACGCAGCCCCGAGGCCGCAGCCCAATGCGAACCCGAGAATCGCCGACCAGGTGCGCATCGCCCGAGCGCGCGCTGCCGCGCGATCGTCCGGCTTGCGCCCTAACAGCACTTCGCCCATGTCCAGCATGAAGCGGGTGAGGTTGGTCGTCATGACCGCCGTCGGTGGAGCCCCCTTCAGCGCGACTTGCACCAGTGCGTTTTGCACCGCCATCGCCGAGACTCCGAGCATCCCGGCAATGACGGCGATCGCTGCATTCGGATCGACGCCGGGGCCGGCTGCAAGGCAAAGAGCAAGAAAACCCGCAAGCAGCAGAAACTGCAGGACGAGCAAGGGGCGCAGCGAAGCCAGCCCCATGAATGCAAGACGGCCGACCAGCAGCCTCGTCAAGCCGGGCACCATCATGAACACCGGAACCGACAACATGGGCGCCACGGTCGCCCGGTCACCGCTCACGACATGCGCGGCCAGGATGACGAGGTTGCCCGTGACGTGCGCGGTGAACAGGCCGCCGAGACCGAGAAAACCGATGGTGTCGACGCTTCCGGCAATCACGCTGAGCAGGGCTGGCAAGTGCCTGGTGGCAGACAAGTCGCCCACCGTCGCGGCAGAACTCGGGGACGCCACTTGCTTACCTGACCGCAACCACCACTTGTTCGCCAACTCCGGCTCAACTGAAGAACTTGCCCAGCGTCACCGTCACCGACTGGGTTGCCGTCAGGCCGATCGATGGATTCTGGTTGCACACGTCGTCGTAGGGGAAGGCGTAGGCCAGGCTGTTGCTGCTGACCTGGTGGAAAAGCTGCGCCCATGGATTGGGCACTTGGCCGCTGTTGTAAAACGTTCCAGAGGCATTCTGACAGGTGGCATCGTCGAGTGAATTCGACATCGCCCCGCGGTTGAACGCGGCTGCGATCATCTTCTGCACGTTCTTCGCTGCTGGGATGCCGGTGGCTAGGGAATTGGCGCATTGCCAGACGTCGTAGGAAGGAATGCCTGGGTTGGCGCTGGTACCAACGCTGAATGCTACGGTTCCACTTGGCGTCGATCCGCTGTAGAAATTCAGCACACCACTTTGCACAAGGCCGGTATAGACCCCTGTGGACAGGTCGTTCGTCACCAATGGCGTGGTCTGCCAAGCGCTGTACCAGCCTTGCGTGGTGGCGTCGAAATAGCTGTTGAGGTTGCCGCTGTAGCCGTTCTGGCTGGTCATCGTTTTGGGCGACAGTGCGCGCAGGGCGGTGATGCCTGCGGGGATAGGCGGAAGGCGCAGTCACTGCAATGGATTGGTTGAAATCCGACCCCAGCGCGGCCACGGCACTCAGGATGGCCGGGCGCGAACTCTTGAACCGCCCTTGCAGCGTGCCGCCCGGCGTACCGTCGAGCAGCAGCGGAAAGCCGAACTGATCGACCTGCGTGGTGTTGTTGCCGTTGAAATTGCCGTTGCTGTCGTAGGAGAACTCGATCCAGTCGAACAGCGTGAGTTGTCCCGGATAACCCAAGGGGACGGGCGCCGTGTATTGCGTGCCGCTCAAAACCGTGAACGGCAGCCTCGGCACGCCCACCGAAATGTAGATGCGCCCACTGAATGCCGCCGTGCCCGTACCCAAGCCTGGCAGGGTGCTCTTGTTCAGGGTGGTCAGGTCGATCACGGTCTTGGTGGTGGGCGAAACGGGAATGCTGTAATCGGCCCAATTCAGCGGGTAGTTGGCCGCGAGCGTGGCGGCATCGTTCCCGAAAAACCCCGCAGAGCCCGAGAATGTGCCGGCAGCAATCGTGTTGTCGGCCGTGCTCATGAGATGCGGCACGCCATTGGCGTCAAGGCGATATTGCGTATTGCCGGCGCTCGTCTGCACTTCACCAACGATGTAGGCATACACCGGGGTGCTGCATGGGAGAAGGGTCTACGTGGCATCGATTGACAGTGGGACGAGCGCCGTGGAGCCGCTGCCACTGGAGCCGCCACCCCCGTAAATGGGAACCGAAGAACCACCGCCGCCACCTCCCCCGCCACAAGCGGCGAGAATGCTCGATGCCCCCACGCCCAAAAGAAGGGTCCGCCTGTTCAGTCCGCGTTTGCCCATTTGAGATACCCCCTGACTATTTTGTTACTTTTGGGTCGTGTTACACACCTTGTCTTACAGATCCTAACGTCCACACATGAAGCAACGCGAGAGCCCAAGCTCAAACAGTGGTAACAAGTTTTATCGATACGACAAACACTGCAACTGAGCCCTCATGCCGAGTCCCACCGCACTCCCACTGCCACTGTTGTGGCTCAGCCACAGCACCACCACGACCTGTCTCGGCGCTGGCCTCGACGCCCAGTTGCGAGCACTGCAATCCACGCGCAGCGGCCTGGCGCCTTGCGCCTTCGACATCGTCGATCTGCCGACCTGGATCGGCGAAGTCGCCGGGGTGGACGAGGTGAGCCTGCCCGAACCGCTGCTCGATTTCGATTGCCGCAACAACCGCCTGGCCGAACTCGCCTTGCAGCAGGACGGCTTCACCGACGCGGTGCAGGCGGCCATCGCGCGCCATGGCGCGCAGCGCGTCGGCGTGTTCCTCGGCACCAGCACCTCGGGCATTCTGCAAACCGAGCAGGCGTATCGCCTGCTCGATGCAAGTGGCGCGCTGCCGCCCACGTTCCACTATGAGCAAACCCACAACACCTTTTCGCTCGGCGCCTACGTACGCGCGCGCTTTGGCCTGCGCGGCCCGAGCAGCGTGGTGTCTTCGGCCTGCTCGTCCAGCGCCAAGGTGTTCGCCAGCGCGCAGCGCATGTTCGCCGCCGGGCTGATCGACTGCGCCCTGGTGGGCGGCGTGGACAGCCTGTGCCTGACCACGCTGTATGGCTTCAACTCGCTGGAACTGCTGTCGAGCACGGCCTGCCGCCCGTTCGACGCGGCGCGCAACGGCTTGTCCCTCGGCGAGGCCGGCGCCTTCGTGCTGCTGGAACGCGCACCGGCGGCGCCGGCGGCTGACGACGTGCTGCTGCTGGGCGTGGGCGAATCGAGCGATGCCTACCACATGTCCTCGCCGCATCCAGACGGCCTCGGCGCCCGCATCGCCATGCAGCAGGCGCTGGACCAGGCCGGGCTGCAAGCGGCCGACATCGACTACATCAACCTGCACGGCACCGCCACGCCGAGCAACGATGCCGCCGAGGGCCGCGCGGTCGGCGCCTTGTTCGGCGCCGGCGCGCCCTGCAGCTCCACCAAGGGCGCCACAGGCCACACCCTGGGCGCGGCCGGCGGGGTCGAGGCGGTGTTCTGCCTGCTTTCGCTGCGCCATGGCTTCATGCCGGCCGGCGTTGGCACCACGGCGCTCGACCCGGCGATCGCCGCTGTCGCGCCGCTCGATTACCTGCTCCCGGCAAGCACGCTGCATGCAAGCCGGCCTGCAGCGAACGCCGCCGCGCCGCGCCGCGTGCTGAGCAATTCTTTCGGCTTCGGCGGCACCAATTGCAGCCTGGTGCTGGCGCGGGGAGATGCCATGGGAGATGCGCGATGAGCAGCTTGATGTCCACCGCGCCACGCGCCGCGCCGCCTGTCGCCCAGGCACTCGACGCCCACATCGACGGCGTCGGTCTGCTCGGCCCGGGGCTGAGCGACTGGGCGCAGGCGCAGGCCGTGCTGCGTGGCGATGTGCCGTATGACGCGCAAAAAACCGTGCTGCCGGTGCCGCAAATCCTGCCCGCCGCCGAACGCCGCCGCGCCACGGCCGTCATCAAACTCACCCTCGCCAGCGGGCTGGAAGCAGTCGCCCACGCCGGCTTGAACCCGGCCGATCTGGCCACCGTGTTCACCTCGTCAAGCGGTGATGGCCGCAACTGTCACGAGATCTGCGCCGCGCTGGCCGGCAGCGACCGGCTGCTCTCGCCCACGCGCTTTCACAACTCGGTGCACAACGCCGCCTCGGGCTACTGGGGCATCGCCACCGGGGCGATGGCGCCGTCCGCCGTGCTGTGCGCCTTCGACGCCAGCTTCGCCGCCGGCCTGCTCGAAGCCTTGGTGCAAGTCGCGCTGCTGCGCCAGCCGATGCTGCTGCTGGCCTACGACACCGACTACCCCGAGCCGCTGCACCACGTGCGGCCGATTCCCGACAGCTTCGGCGTCGCCCTGGTGCTGGCGCCGCAAGCCGGCGCACGCTCGCTGGCGCGGCTGAGCCTCGACCCCACCGCACCCTTCACCGAACTGCCGGCGGACACCTTGAACGATGCCGCGCTCGAAGCGCTGCGCCTGGCGATTCCCGCCGCACGCGCGCTGCCGCTGCTGCGCGCACTGGCCCGGCGCGAAGCCGCCCGCATCGTGCTCGACGATCTGCCCGGCCAGCAACTCGCGCTGCAACTCACGCCATGCTGAAACCTGCGCGCCTGGGGCACGTCCCGCTCGATCATGCCTGGATCGCGGCACACATCCCGCATCAAGGCAGCATGTGCCTGCTGGATGCGGTGCTGCGCTGGGACGCACAACACATCGTGTGCAGCGCCACCAGCCACCGCGACGCCAACAACCCGCTGCGCCAGTTCGACCGCCTCGGCGCGGCTTGCGGCATCGAGTACGCGGCGCAGGCGATGGCGGTGCATGGCGCGCTCGTCGCTGAGCATGACCGCATGCCTGGCCCCGGCAACGCCCCTCATGAGGGCCAGCAAACCTTGGGGCGGCCCGGCGGTTTGCTGGTGAGCCTGCGCGCGGTGCAACTGCATGTGGCTCGGATCGATGACATCGCCGCTACGCTGGAGGTCTGCGTCGAGCGTCTGTCCGGCGACGCGCAGATGCTGCTCTACCAGTTTCGCGTGCTGGCCGCCGACCGCTTGCTGCTCGATGGCCGCGCCTCGGTGGTGCTGGACGCCGCCAGTCTTGCCACTTCATTCGCATCCGCACCGCCATGAACACCGCACCCAGCGCCACACCCGCACGCCGCGCCCTGGTCACCGGCGGCAGCGGCGAGATCGGCGTGGCCATCTGCCGGCGTCTGGCGGCGGACGGTTACGCCGTCGTCGTCCACGCCAACGCCGGCCTGGCGCGCGCCGAAGCACTGGCCGCCGAGTTGCGCGCACAAGGCCACGCGGCGCAAGCCGTGGCCTTCGATCTGACCGATGCCGATGCCACCGCCGCGGCGGTCGAGGCGCTGCTCGCCGACGGTCCGGTGCAGGTGCTGGTGAACAACGCCGGCGTGCACGACGACGCGGTGTTTCCCGGCATGAGCCTGGCGCAGTGGCAGCACGTCATCGACGTTTCGCTCAACGGTTTTTTCCACGTCACCCAGCCGCTGATGCTGCCGATGATCCGCACCCGCTGGGGGCGCGTCATCAACATCACCTCGGTCGCGGCCATCGCCGGCAATCGCGGTCAGGTGAATTACGCGGCAGCCAAGGGCGCGCTGCACGCGGCGACCAAATCGCTGGCGCTGGAAGTGGCCAGCCGCGGCATCACGGTGAATGCGGTGGCGCCCGGCATCATCGCCACCGCGATGAGCGAGGTGGCGTTCGACGCCGCGTCCATCGCCCAACTGGTGCCGATGAAGCGCGCCGGCACGCCGCAGGAAGTGGCCGATCTGGTGGGCTTTCTCGCCTCCGCCCAGGCCGGCTACATCAGCGGGCAGATCATTTCCATCAACGGCGGCATGATCTGATGCGGTCGCACCCATAGCCCCCATGTCTGCCACGCACGACCTGTCCGTCCACGCCACTGAAGCGTTGCTGTTTTTCGTCCTGCTGCAGCTTGCCATCATCGTGCTGGCCGGGCGCATCGGCGGTGAAGTGGCGGTGCGCCTGAAGCAGACCGCGGCGGTCGGCGAAATCATCGTCGGCATCCTGCTCGGGCCGTCCCTGCTGGGCTTGCTGGCGCCGTCGGTGTTTGGCTACGTGTTCCATTCCGCCTCCGGCACGCCACTGCAGATCCTGTCGCAGCTCGGGCTGATCCTGCTGATGTTCCAGATCGGGCTGGAGTTCGATTTCAACCACCTCGGCGACAAGCACAACCGCCGCGCCGTGCTGTGGGTGGCGGTGGCCAGCCTGGCGGCACCGTTCGCCCTCGGCCTGGGCTTCGGCTGGATCAGCGCGCCGGCGCTGTCGCCGCAGGCCCCGCATCTGGCCTCGGCGCTGTTCGTCGCCACGGCTTTTTCCATCACCGCGCTGCCGATTCTCGGCCGCATCCTGATGGACTTCGAACTCACGCGCACGCCGCTGGGCGTGATCGCCATCAGCGCGGCGGCGATCAACGACGTGATCGGCTGGCTGCTGCTGGCCCTGGTCACCACCCTCACCTTGAGCCATTTCGAGCCGCTCGCGTTCGCGCTGAAGGTGGCAATGGTGCTGGGCTTCATGCTGCTGTGGATGGTCGGGCTGCGGCCGCTGATGCGCCGCCTGATCCGCCATGTCCAGAACAGCGGACACGACCTGCCGCCAAACCTGCTGGGCATCATGCTGGCGATGGTGTTCATCTCCGCCATGGCAACCTATCAGCTCGGCATCTTCGCCATATTCGGCGGCTTCATCATGGGCGTGATCCTGCACGACGAGGCCCGCTTCGTGCGCGCCTGGAAAGCGCAGATCAATCCCTTCGTGCTGGTGTTCTTCCTGCCAATCTTCTTCACCTACACCGGCCTGCGCACCGACATCGGCGGCCTCTCCAGCGCCGCGCTGTGGGGCTGGTGCGCGCTGCTGGTGCTGCTGGCTACGGCGGGCAAGTTCGGCGGCGCGTATCTCGCCGCACGCGCGTGCGGCATGAACCACCCGCAAGCCGGCGTGATGGGCGCGCTGATGAACACCCGCGCCTTGATGGAACTCATCATCATCAACGTCGGCTACGACCTCGGCGCCATCTCACGCCCGATGTTCACCATGCTGGTGCTGATGGCGATTTTCAGCACCGTCATCACCGCCCCGCTGCTGTGGCACTGGCTGCCACGCGCAGGGCATGCGCTTGCGGCCGGGGCTGGCAGGCCGCTCGCAAGTCGGGAAGCCTGAGCGCCCCCTTCCGGCCAAGTCTTGCAGGCCCGCCCTGTCTGCACGCTCTCGGCAATGAGAATCAAGGCCGAAACTTCATCGGCGGATCAACCGCAGATCGGTCACGAACTCTTGTGGTTCGCCGATTTCGATCTTCGCGAAAGACGGGTACAGCGGGTTGAGCAGATCGTTGACTTCTGCGGGGATGACGGCACTTGGCACGGCCAGCACTGCACTCGACCGGCGTTGTGCCCAAGCGCTGCCGATGGCTTGGAGTTGTTCCCTGGCGCCGGGCCAGCGTGCGCTCGGGAATGCCCAAGGCCGACGCCAGTTCGGATTGCGTGACGTGCAGGGTTTTGGTCAGGGCATCCACGGCGGCCGAGGAAATGCCCTGGCGAATGATGGGCACCCAATCCAGCGCCGTGCGGGGCTTGGCATGGAGAACACCGTGAGGAGCCGTTCAACGCGCGCGCAAGCGTCTTGCAAGCAACAACGGCAGACGCAGCACGAAGCCGAGAAACAGACGGGTGTGCATCCAGGTGAGCAGGATGTTGTCGCGCAGGTAATTGAAGTGCGAGACGCCGCCCTCCGCGGCGCTCAGATAACGCACCGGCGCGGGCAGATTGACGGCCGGCACGCCGCGCCAGCTCAGGCGCACCACGGCTTCGGGGTCGAAGTCGAAACGGCGCATCCAAGGCTGTCGGCGCATCACCGCGCGCAGCGGCGCGATCGGATAGACGCGAAAGCCATAGAGCGAGTCGCCGATGCCGGCCCACAGGGTTTCCAGATTCGCCCAGGCGTTGGACACCTTGCGCCCCTGCACGCGCAGATTGGGCGCGCTGGCGTCGAACACCGGCACGCCGAGCACCATCGCCAGCGGCTGCTGCAGCGAGGTCGACATGAAGGCAGGAATGCGCTCGGCGGGATGCTGGCCGTCGGAGTCCATGGTGAGGGCGTGGGTGTAGCCGGCTGCAGCGGCGGCGTCGAGGCCGTGCAGCACGGCGGCACCTTTGCCGCGGTTCTCCGGCAGCAGCAGCACGCGCAATTGCGGGTCGGCGGCGGCCAGGGCCTGCAGGCCTGCGGCGGTGCCGTCGCTGCTGCCGTCCACCACCACCCACACCGGCGCCCACTGCGCGCGCGCGGCTTGGACTGTGGCGTAGACCGCGGGGCCGGGGTTGTAGCTGGGGATGAGGACGAGGTGGGTGGCGCTCGGCTGCGTAGCGCCCGGTGCCACAAGGGCATCAGACGTCGGTGCAGTCGTGGTCATCGGTCGGGGCAGCGCAATGGGGGGCGGTGGCGCCGCCTTGCGGCAGCAGGCGCGGCAGCATGGCATCGGCCAGTGCGTCCTGAAAATAGGCCTCGATCGCGACGGCGAACGCCTGCACGTCCTGCGGCGGATCGAAACGCTTGCCCAGCCGCACGCGGTAGGTGATGGGCAGCAGCGGGCGCTGCAACAAGGGCCAGCCCTTGGTGAGGAAAGGCGAATCGGTCTCGATGAACACGGTTTGCACCGGCACTTGCGCCTGCTTGGCGATGAGCCCGACGCTGCCGCGCACCGGGCCGATGGGCCGTGCCGTGCTGCGCGTGCCTTCGGGGAAGAGCAGCAGGTGATGGCCGGCGTGCAGATCGGCCACGGCGAGGTGGATCATGTTGCGCAGCGCGTCGTTGCGGATGTAGCGCGCCAGGCGCGCGCCGGCGCCGAGCGAGGGGTTGTCGAGGATGTCGGCCTTCATGATGCAGGCCAGGCCAGGCAGGCGGGAGATGACCAGCACGGCGTCGATCAGCGAGGGATGGTTGGGCGCGACGATCATCGGCGGCTGGCCGTGCAGGGCGTCCAGCGCGGACAAGTCGAAGCGGCAGGCGCCGATGGCCGAGAGCGTACGCAAGTACCAACGAAACGCCGTGTGAATCAACCAGCGGCCGAACGTCAGCCCGGTTCGGCGCGGCAGCAGGTAGTACAGCGGCACGGCCAGCAGCGACCACAGCAGACCCAACACGCCGAGCAGGCCCAGGCCGAAATACACCCGCAGCGCATCCCACACCTGACGTGGGCGGCCGGGAGCGTCGGGAGCACGGGAGATCACATCGTCATTCATGGCTGTCGACCATTTGGGATGATTGTCCCAGGATCCACGCGATTCCAATGCCCGCCGAGAGATTCTGGCTGCGGCGCGTCAATGGACTGTCGGCAAAAACGGCGCCGCTCAGATTGTCGTAGCGGGCGAACCCGCCCACCCAGAAGCCAGGGAAGCGCTTGCTCAAGGCCAGGGTGAACTGGCTGCCGGCGTAGCCGCCCGATGCCGCATAGGCCGGGCGGGTGGACGTGGCGTAGGCCGGGGCCACGCCGTAATACGTCTGGTTGTAGCTGCGGTCGGCGAACAGCGGGCCGGTCTGTGCGCCGAGGTTCCAGCCGTTCAGCCCGGCAACGTCGGCCATGTCGAGATTGAGCACCGGTGCGAGCAGCCAGCCCACCTGGCGCGGATGCCACGCCACGCTGATGACGGTGCGCAGCGGCACACGAAAGTCCAGGCGCATGCGCTGCGCCGCCGACTGCCAGAGATGCACATCGAGCGCGGGGCCGAACTGGATCGTGGGCTTGAGGTCAGGCATGCCGCTGCGGGCGTAGTCGTCGGTGCTGTTGACCGGCGGCGATGCGCTCAGGCTGAGGTAGGAATCGACGCGCTCGGTGTCGAACAAGCGTGCCTGAAAACCGTTGCGCCCGGCTTTGAAGATCTCGCCGCGATAGACGAAGTACGGGGTTGGCAAGATGTAGCTGCGCTGCTGGTCGGAGCCGGGATAGTCGGGAAAGCTGAGGACGCCAAAGCCGAGGCCGACCTCCCACAACGGCTTTTGCGCCGCTTGGGCGGCGGCTGGCCCGAGGCCAGCCAGCGGCGCCGCAGCGGACAAGGCAAGGGCAGCCAGGGTGCGGCGCTTCAGCATGCAAACTCCGGCGACGTGGGCAAGGCCACGGCTTCGATTTCAACCAGTAGATCGACACGGCATACGTCCGCCTGCAGATACAGCGCCCGCGCCTCGCCGCCCACCACCTGTTGCAGCTCGGCTTGAATCGCGGGTTGATCGGCGGCGTGGCGCACATACACCTTGTAGTGCAGGTCTTGCAACGTCAAGCCTTCGCCACCCTGGGTGGCGGCTTGCCGCAGCACGGCCTCGATGTTGCGCAGAATCTCGCGCGTCTGCTCCGCCACGTCGCCATGGTGGAGCGTCTGGTGGCCGACGATGCTGGCGGTGCC